>CAZEOW010000186.1:0-1518 GCA_964514005.1 uncultured Nautiliales bacterium | reverse complement strand
TATGGATACTGGGGTAGAAACATAGCTAAGACTTTAAAAGAAGAGGGAATTGAGATTAAAACAATTTTTGATTTAGATAAAAATCAAATTAAAGAGGCAAAAAAGAATTATGACTTTGTTGAGGTTAATAGTTTAGATGATGTATTTAAATTAGATATTGATAGTGTCTTTATTTCAACTCCTCCAAATACTCATTATGAAATTGCAAAAAAAGCCCTCTTAGCAAATAAGCATATTTTTGTAGAAAAGCCGTTTACACTAAGTTTAAAAGAAGCGTATGATTTAATAGAGTTAGCAGAGAAAAAAAGCTTAATTTATATGGTTGATCATGTATTTATGTATGCAGAGCCTGTAAAGTTTATAAAAAAATATTTATCTAATTTAGGAGAAGTTGTATATATTAATTCAAGAAGGATAAATTTAGGTCTTTTTCAATATGCCACCGATGTTGTATGGGATTTAGCGGTGCATGATTTGAGTATTATTGATTATTTAGTAGGACTTGATATTGAAAAGGTTAGTGTTTTTAGAAAAAAATATAAATCTTTTCCAAACGATGCATTAGCTAGAATAAATATAGAGTTAAAAAGCGGAATTTTAGTTGCTATTGATGTATCATGGCTTAGTCCTATTAAAGTTAGAGAGATGATAATAGGAGGAAGTAAAAGAAGTATAATTTATGATGATGTAAGCGAAGAAAAGATTAAAATTTATAATAGCGGAGTTTTAATAGAAAAAAATTTGCAAAATGAAGCGTATGAATATTTAGTGAAATACAATTTAGGAGATATTGAAATTCCAAAACTTCCTAAAAAATATCCTTTAAATAATGCAATTAATCACTTTAGGGAGTGTGTTGAAAAGAATAAAATGCCTCTTTCTTCTAAAAAGTCAATTATTAATGTAACTGAAGCACTTGAAATAATCTCAAAGGTTTAAAATGATTAAGTTTTTAGATTTAAAAAAGCAGTATTTAAAAATAAAAGATGAAATTGATAATGCAATTTTTAATGTAATAAAAGATAATGCATTTGTAGGTGGAAAGTATGTAAAAGAGTTTGAAGATAATTTTGCAAAATTTATAGGAGTTAATGAAGCAATTGGTGTAGGAAATGGAACTGATGCACTTGAGATTGCTCTTTGGGCTTTAGATTTACCAAAAGGCTCTGAAGTATTAGTTCCTGCAAATACTTTTATTGCAACGGCTGAGGCTGTTAGCAGAAATGGATTAAAGGTAAAGTTTGTAGATTGTAATAAATATTATCAGATAAATACTAAAAGCATTGAAGAAAATATTACTGATAAAACTTCTGCAATAATAGCGGTACATTTATATGGACATCCTGCAAATATGAAAAAAATCTTAGAAATTGCAAGAAAATATAATCTAAAAGTTATAGAAGATTGTGCTCAAGCTCATGGGGCTGGGATAGAGGGTAGAAAAGTTGGCACTTTTGGAGATATTGCAACTTTTAGTTTTTATCCGGGTAAAAATCTTGGTGCGTATGGAGATGGCGG
>CAZEOW010000185.1:0-1534 GCA_964514005.1 uncultured Nautiliales bacterium | reverse complement strand
TTTATATTTGCGAAAATAAAATTTACACTACTTTAAATAATACTTCTTTTTTTAAATTTGATCTATTTATTAATAATACATTTGAAAATTATGATATTTCTATAGTAAATTATCTTCAACACGTAAAAAAAATATCAAAAACATCTAAAAAAAATATTTTCTATAAAGAAAACCTTTACCCTCTTTTAAAAGCATTTTATCATGCCAATACAATTGAAAAACTTATTCCTCCTTTTGAAAAAGTAAAATATTTAGCTCAATTTGATGGATATCATCAATATCCAGTAGATATTCACTCTTTATTAACATTAAAAGAGATTGAGAACTTAAAAGAGTTTACAAAATTAAATACAATAGATAAAGCTATATTAAGATTTAGTGCTATTTTTCACGATTTAGGGAAAGGAAGAATTGGAGAGCATTCAATAATAGGAGCAAAAATAGCAAAAGAGTTTGCTCAAGAGATAAATTTTCCAGAAAGTGAGATAATATACAAACTTGTAAAATATCATACCCTTCTCTCAAACATCTCTCAAAGAGAAGATATTCATAATGATAAAACTATTTTATCTTTTGCTGAAATAGTAGAAAATAAAAGATTTTTAAAACTTTTACTTTTATTGACAATTGCTGATATAAGGGCCGTAGGAAATAACGTATTTAACTCTTTTAAAGAATCTTTACTAAAAACATTATATCATAACACTTTAGAAGCATTAGAAAATAAAGATTTAATTAATGAAATTTCTTTAAGAAAAAGAAAAGAAAAATTATTAACTTCAAAAGAAGAGTTTAAAAAATTTAAAAGAAGTTTTCAAAAGCAAGTATTATCATCTCCATCTAATCAGCTATTTTTGCAAAATTCTGTAAATGAAATTTTAAGAATCTTAAAATGGATAAAAGATATAAAAGAGTATAAATATAAATTTGAAAACGAAAAATACTTTAAAATTCACATAGCCAAAAAAAATCATCTAAATTTTTCACTAGGATGGTTTATAGATAAAGTACCTCTTGAATTAGCTCACTTAAGCATTTATAAAATTGGTGATATAAAGTATTTTAAAATAGAATTTCTAGAAAAAATAAATCCATATGATTTACCTCTTATAGAAGAGTATATAAAAAAAGCTTTTAGTGAAAAATTAAAAACAAAACATAAAGTTAAATTCAAAGAAAATGAAATTGAAATAAATTGTCATCACTCTCAAAACTATGCAAGTTTAAAAATAAAAACAGAAGATAAAAAAGGAATTGTCTCTACAATAATTACCACCTTAGACGATTTAGATATAAGTGTGGAAGATATTAAAATTACATCCCAAAAAAAGATTGCAAGAGATTTATTTATTATTTCAAAAGAAAATAACTTATGTAATAAAACAGATAAAATAAAAAAAGGGCTAACTAAATGAAAAGGAAAATATTAGCAATAATTGCAATTATTATGATTATTTCTACTATTTTAAGAACATCCGTAGTAAGCTACTCTTTTTTAAAATTCTCAAATTCAATTATATTAAATGAAGCTTAT
>CAZEOW010000184.1:0-1535 GCA_964514005.1 uncultured Nautiliales bacterium | reverse complement strand
AAGACATTAAAATTTTTTGAAATTGCTTTTGAAAAGCAAAAATTTAATAAAGAAAAAATCTATCAAAAATATTTAGAATTTGATGAAAGTGTCTCAAAACTTAAAATTAAAGACTCTTTAGTAGGAGATGAAAAATTTAGTTATTTGTATTTAGGAAAAGCACAAGAAGAGATAAATTTTAAAGATTTAGTTAACAGATGTAGTTATTGGATGGCGACAGGAAGCGGTAAAACACTTGTAATGATTAAGCTTGTAGCTATTTTAAAAAAACTAATAAAAACAAAAAAACTTCCAAATAAAAAAATTTTAATTCTTGCTCCAAGTAATTCAATTATAGAGCAAATTAAAACACATGTTGAAGAATTCAATAAAGAAAACAGTCAAAAGTTATACCTAAAAGATTTAAGAGAATTTAATGAGTATGATGATTTATATATTTATAGAGCTGATAATATAGTGGCAAGCGATAGTAAAACAGAACAGCTTAATTTTTATGATTTTTTAAATAATGGGGATTGGTATCTAATTTTAGATGAGGCGCATAAAGGAGATAAGGACGATTCAATCCGTCAAAAGTTATTTACTTTGATAGCAAAGAATGGGATAATGTTTAATTTTTCAGCTACATTTACAGAAGAGATTGATAAAGTTACAACAATTAAAGATTTTAAATTAGATAAGTTTTTAACTTCTGGATATGGAAAAAAAATAGCCCTGCTTGATTCAAGTGTAGCTACTGGTAGTGACACACAAAAAGATTCCATTGTAAAATCGTTAATGTTACTTGCTGCTATGAAAAAAGAATATAACAGTCTAAAACCTTTATATTCTCCGCCTCTTATGTTAGTACTTGCTAATAGTGTAAATATAGAAAAAGCTGATTTAAAGGAATATTTTAAAAATCTTCAATCAATAATAGCAGGAGATTTTGACTTTAAGAAAGCAAAAGATGAGTTAATAAATGAATTAAATAATAAAAGGTATTTTTTTGGATTAGGAAAAATCAAAACAAATACTCTTAAAAATCTAAATAAAAATGATTTTTATAAAATTTTTAATGTTACAAAAGCAAGTAAAGATAAGATAGAAGTGAGTAGACTTATAGGTAATGAAGATGAATTAGTTTTTAAATTAAAGGGTAGTAATGAATATTTTATGCTTATTAATGCTTCAAATATCAATAAATGGACAAATGAGTTTTTAGATGGTTATGAAGTAACAGAAAGTATTGAAGAGAGTGTATTTAAGAATTTAGATGCTAAAGAGAATATTTCTATTTTGATGGGAAGTAGGAAGTTTATAGAAGGATGGGATAGTAATAGACCAAGTATAATTAATTTTGTAAATCTTGGAACTACAAAAGAAGCAAAAAAGTTAGTTTTACAAGCAATTGGTAGAGGGGTTAGAATTGAGCCGTTTAGAAATTTTAGAAAAAGATTATGTGATGTAGAACATAATGAAAATGATATTAAGGTTATCAATAAAGTTTTATCTAATAAATTTAACACAAGTTTTTGTAAAAATGTAAATTTGAT
>CAZEOW010000183.1:0-1589 GCA_964514005.1 uncultured Nautiliales bacterium | reverse complement strand
AAATGATTGAAGATGAAATAATGAGTAACTTATTACCAATAAAACCAGATAGAAGTTTTGAGAGAAAGAAAAAATTTAATACTAAATTTCCTGTGTCTAAAAAGGCTGGATATTGAGTTTTTTTACTTAAATCATTGGCATTGGGACACAACCCACTACTCAATGCCAATGATTTAAGCAAAAAAATACTAAAATAAAAAAAATTATATGAGGTAAAAAAAGTGAGAAAAACATTAAGAAAATTTGTAAAGTTAAGAAAACTAATTCATTCAGATATTATAATCAATAAATATAAAATAGGTTCAAAAAGTTTTACAAGAAAAGGGAAAATGAGTTTTCAAGATTTAATATTATTTATGATGAATATGGTAAACAAAACTCTTCAAAGAGAGATAAATGATTATATAAAAAATATAAAAAAAGAGAAAATAAAGTATTGTAAAAGTAGCATAAGTAGAGCAAGAATGAAAATAAGTCCAGCATTATTTGCCGAGTTGAATAGAGAACTGATAAAAGATATTTATGAAGATAAAGAAGAGATAAAACTTTTTAAAAACTTTAGAATATTTGCTGTTGATGGAACAAGATTAGAGTTGCCAAATATGTATATTCCAAAAGATGTTAAACAGAGTGAAGATATTAAAACCATATATGGGCAAGGCAGTAATCAACATGATAAATATGCAATTACATCGAGGACATCAACACTCTATGATGTAGAGAATAAAATCATAATAGATGGTATATTTAATAGTATATATTCAAGTGAAGGTTTTATGGCAATAGAACATATTAATTATTTAGTAGAACTAAATAAAGATATAAAAATAAAGTATAATGATTTGATAACTTACGATAGAGGATATCCTTCTTTAGGGCTTATATGCCACCATTATAATAAAAAGATAGACTTTTTAATGAGAGTAAAAAACAGATCATTTAAAGCTGTTACACAATTTAAAAATAGTAAAAAAACTGATGAAATAATAGAATTCGAAGTAACGAAAGATACACTTTATAATTTACAAAAAGATAAACAACATCCTGATTTAAAACAATTGGCTAAAGAGTTAAAATTAGGTCAGAAAATAAAAATTAGAGCTATTAAGGTAATACTTAAAAGTGGTGAAGTTGAAGTATTATTAACATCTTTATTATCACAAGAAGAGTATAAAACAGAGATTTTTAAAGACCTCTATTTTAAAAGATGGGGCATTGAGATATCTTATGATATTTTAAAAAATATATTTAAAGTAGAGAATTTTACAGGCTTAACACAAATAGCAATTAATCAAGATTTTCTTGCCATTATTTTAACAAATAATATCTCTTCTTTGATTATGGATGATATTATGGAAGAAAAAGTCACACTGTATAATGAAGAAAAAGAAAGAAAATATCTTTACCAATTAAATAAGAACTTTTCTATTGGAACAATGAAAGACAAATTAGTCTATATGCTTGTAAAAAATACTAAAGTTAGCAAGATATATAAAATGATTGAAGATGAAATAATGAGTAACTTATTACCAATAAAACCAGATAGAAGCTTTGAGAGAAAAAAGAAATTTAATACTAAGCATCCTGTT
>CAZEOW010000182.1:0-1607 GCA_964514005.1 uncultured Nautiliales bacterium | reverse complement strand
TTACCATTTTAACATCATCAATTATAATTTTTAACGAATCTCTCATTTGAAGTGCTACCGCAGTATCAATAGTATCGCTACTTGTCATTCCATAATGCACCCAGCGAGACTCTTCTCCTAAGCTTTCAGCAACACTTGTTAAAAACGCAATAACATCATGTTTTGTCTCTTTTTCTATTTCATTAATTCTTTTAATATCGAATTTTGCATTTTTAATAATTTTTTCAGCATCTTCATCAGGAATAAGACCTAATTTGTTCCATGCTTTAACTGCTGCTTTTTCCACTTCAAGCCAAGCGTTAAATTTTGCTTCTTGTGTCCATAGGTTTTTCATCTCCTCTCTTGCATATCTTTCAACCATTTTTATCCTTTTTTTGATACAATTATAACAAAAAGGTAAATTATGCCTGATATAGGATTTAGTGAGTTATTAATAGTAGTTTTTATAGCTATTGTAGTTTTAGGGCCAGAAAAACTTCCTGAGGCTATGGTAAAACTTGGTAGATTTGTTGGTAAAATAAGAAGAATGTGGGATGATGCTACAAGGGATATAAAAAAAGAGATAGAACTTGAAGAAATGAAAGAAGAGATGCAAAAATATAAAAAACAACTTGAAGATTTACAAAGAAAAGTTGATGATGATATTAATAAAGGACTTACTTCATTAGATGAACTTACAGAACTTGGAAATAGAAAAATAGAGATAAAATAATGGGATTTGTAGAAAAAGAGTTTGATATTAAAGATACTAAAATATTGGATTTTTTAGTAAAAGAGCTTAAATTTTCGTTAAGAGAAGCAAAAAGAGCCATAGATAGAGGAAGAGTCTCTTTAAATGGCAAAAGAGTTACTAATAAGTCTCAAAAAGGAAGTGGTAAATTAAAGTGTATTGTTTTTGAGCCAAAGGGGTATGGGTTAGAGCCTATTTTTGAGACTACTCATTTTGCTGTTTTTGATAAACCAAGTGGAGTGGCAATCCATCCTAAAAAACTTGCTAATACTAAAAGCTTGCTTGATGATGTTAGGGCACTTTGGGGTAATGAAGCAAATTTAGTTCATAGACTTGATAAAGAGACAAGTGGACTTGTAATTGCAAGTAAAAATAAATTTAGTGAATCAATCTTAAAAAGAGCATTTCAAGATAAAGAGATTAAAAAGAAGTATTTAGCTTTAGTTAAGGGACATCTAAATAAAGAAATGACTATAAAAAAACCTATTGCTGTTAATAAAGATGAAAATATAAAAGTAAAAGTTATAATTGATGAAAGTGGTAAGGATTCTATTACCATAGTAAAACCTATTAAACATATTAATAATAATACTCTTGTAGAGTGTATTCCTTTAACAGGTAGACAACACCAAATAAGAGTTCATCTCTTTTCAATAGGTCATCCAATTGTAGGAGATCCTTTATATGGAGTAGATAATGATTTTGCAGATAGATACCTTAATAAACTAGTAAGTGAAAGCGAAAGAATAGAAAAAACAGGAGCAAATAGATTAATGCTTCATGCTTATTATTTAGAATTTTATTTTATGAATAATAAATATGTAATTATTAGTAGGAATTTTTAATTGATATACATAGGTATTGACTAAATAGTTTG
>CAZEOW010000181.1:0-1609 GCA_964514005.1 uncultured Nautiliales bacterium | reverse complement strand
TCTATTTTAGAAGAGATAAACTATATAAATGATATTACTGATAAACTCCTATTTTTAACTCAAGAAAAATCTTTTAATAAAAAACATTTTGAGGAGATATATTTAGAAGATGTTTTACTTGAATTATTTGAAAAGTATATCTCTAAAATAGAGATTAACCTTAATATAGATGAGGAAGAGTATAAAATAAAAGGTGATAAAACCCTTTTAAAAACAGCTGTATCAAATTTAATTGAAAATTCCATAAAATATGGTGCTACAAAAATAGAAATATCTTTAAAAAAAGAAAAAAATAAAATTGTTTTAAAAATTAAAGATAATGGAATAGGAATTCCTCCTGATAAATTAAAATATATATTTGATGAATTTTATAGAGTTGATGAAAGTAGAAATAAAAGTATAAAAGGTTTTGGACTTGGACTTTCTATAGTAAAATCTATTATAAATCTTCATAATGGAAAAATAAAAATATTTAGCGAAGGAGAAAATAAAGGAGTAGAAATAGAAATAACTTTTTTGTATAATTCTAAAAATATATAGGCTACAGAAGAGATATAAGATCCTTATATCCCCTCTGTAGCCTCATAAGGAGGCAAGGATGTTTATCTTTACAGATAAATTAGAAAGAAAAGATAGCATCCAATTAAATGATACGGATACTCAAATTATCTTTTCTACAATAAAAAATAGACATATAATTAAATGGCTTAGAAAACATCACTTTCCAGAAAGTTTTATAGAAGATATTCAAACTGAAGACCAATCTATTACATATGAAGAATCTGAAAGCTTTAAATTTATGGTATTAAAATACATAACTTTTAATGAAGAAGAGAGATTATTATATGATGATAGTAACATTATAATAATAATTACAAATAAAAAATTATTTGTCTTAGGAGAAAGTAAAGAAATTATTGTAGAAATTGCTAAAAAATTTTCAAAAAGAAGAAAAAGATTAAAAAAATTTGAATACATTATGTATCTAATTGCTGATATTTTAGTAGATAATACCATGATTTTAGTAGATGTTATTGATGAAACTTTAGAAGATTTAGAGGATGCAATATTTAAAGAAGATATAGAAGAAGATGAACTTCAAAAAGATATTTACTATGCTAGGAGAACATTAAATAGAATTACAAAGGTTGCAATCCACACAAAAGATGTAATAAATAGAGCATATCACAGATATGAAAATAGAGAAAAAGAAGAGTTAAAATATGAATTTATAGATATTAATGAACATCTAAAATATTTAGTAAATGAATCTAAAACTTTACTCGATAGAACAGGATATCTATTAAATTTACATATGGGTATATTATCTACAAAAATGAATAAAGCAATGCAACGCCTTGCAGCAATTTCACTTATATTTTTACCACTTACATTCGTAGTTGGAAATTACGGAATGAATTTTAAATATATGCCAGAGCTTAATTGGAAATATGGGTATTATATAGTATGGATAGTAAATATTTCTATTGCAAGTGCTATTTGGATATGGCTTAAAAAGAAAAAATGGATGTAATCTACTCTATTTTTTTAAATTTATCTTCATAAATCCAAATTTCATAGTTTATATTATTATCTTTTAATATATTTT
>CAZEOW010000180.1:0-1611 GCA_964514005.1 uncultured Nautiliales bacterium | reverse complement strand
AATAAATGGTATAATACACTTAAAAAACTTTTATAAAGGTTAAATATGGGTATGACTATAACTGAAAAAATTTTTGCTCATCATATAGGTAGAGAAGTAAAAGCGGGTGAGATTATTAGATGTGATGTTGATATGACTATTGGAAATGATATTACTACACCAATATCAATCAAAGCATTTAGAGAAAGTGGAGCTAAAAAATTAGCAAAACCAGATAATTTTGCAATTGTATTAGACCATTTTATTCCAGCAAAAGATATAGCAAGTGCAAATCAAGCAAAAATAAGTAGAGAATTTGCTTATGAGCATAATATGAAACATCTTTTTGATGAAAAAAGAATGGGAATTGAGCATAGATTATTACCAGAGCATGGATTAGTAATTCCTGGAGATGTAATTATTGGTGCAGATTCACATACTTGTACTCATGGGGCTCTTGGAGCATTTGCTACTGGAATGGGTAGCACAGATATTGCATTTAGTATGATTACAGGGACAAGTTGGTTTAAAGTTCCAGAAAGTATTAAAGTAGTATTTAGTGGGACAAGAGGGGAATATGTATATGGAAAAGATTTGATTTTAGAGCTTATTAGACAAATTGGTGTTGATGGTGCTTTATATAAAGCATTAGAATTTAGTGGAGAAGTTATAGAAAATCTTCCTATGGATGATAGAATGAGTTTATGTAATATGGCTATTGAAGCAGGTGCAAAAAATGGAATAGTAGCTTATGATGATATTACAAAACAATTTTTAGATGATGTAGCAAAAAATCATCCTTTAAGAAGTAAGCCTATTATTCATCATTCAGATAGTGATGCAAATTATTCTAAAATAATAGAAATAGATGTAAGTAAATTAGAACCAGTAATTGCATATCCTTTCTTACCAAGCAATGGAAAACCTATTAGCGAAGCTGTAAAAGATGATATTGCAATAGACCAAGCATTTGTAGGAAGTTGTACAAATGGGACATTATCAGACCTTAGAATTGCTGCAGAGATTTTAAAAGGTAGAAAAGTGCATAAAAAAGTAAGAATGATTATCACACCAGCTACTCAAAGAATTTATCAACAAGCTCAAAAAGAGGGATTAATTGATATATTTATTGAAGCAGGTGCAGTGGTAAGTAATCCTACTTGTGGGGCTTGTTTAGGTGGATATATGGGGATTTTAGGTAATGGTGAGAGATGTGTATCTACAACAAATAGAAACTTTAGAGGAAGAATGGGAGCAAGAGATAGTGAAGTATATCTTGCAAATTCAGCAGTAGCTGCAGCAAGTGCTATAATGGGTAAAATTGCTAACCCAAGAGATTTATAGGAGTTTTTCTCCTATTATGAAAGGGATATTATGCTTGATATAGGATTTAGTGAGTTTTTAGTAGTTGTAGTATTAGCAGTATTAGTCTTAGGACCAGATAAACTTCCAGAAGCAATGAAAGATTTTGCAAGATTTGTAAAAAAAATCAAAAAAATGTGGAGAGATGCTACTGCTGATATTACAAAAGAGCTTGAAATGGAAGAGATGAAAGAAGAGATAAAAAAATATAAAGATGAATTAAATAAACTTCAAAATGAAACAAAAATAGACATCAATCCAGTTGATAGT
>CAZEOW010000179.1:0-1627 GCA_964514005.1 uncultured Nautiliales bacterium | reverse complement strand
CATGGATAGGCTTCCTTTCTTCTTTTTTTGCACTGGGAAGTCTATCTCAAAATTGTGAACTTAAGTGTGTGCTATCCTCTTACCGCCTTGATTCTGCATTGCGTAATCGAAAAGAGTAGGGGCTGACATCATCTCACCTCTTTTTAGTACTTTTTTCTTATTTTAGCGTTTTTGGGTTGATTTTTCAGAGGGTTCAATTTGATAAATACATTTTTTCTTTAAATAACATCGTCTTCCTTTGTATCTATAACGACCAACTTCACCGACAGGTTTACCTGTTCGGTGCAAGGTTTTGTTAGATGTATTTTTCAAAAGGCTTAACAAATCTCTCAATCATATCTTTGGCTCTTTTTTTTGCTTCTTCTACAAAATGTTTTAAATACTCTCTTGCCCACTCTTCTTTAGCGCCATAAAAATTTTCTTTTAAATTAGATACATGAAATTGTATTTGCATAGCTGCTGCCCAATTTATATAAAGCTCTGAAGGATTGATTTTAAATAAAGACAAATAATAAACATCTTTACATACTAAAAAATCTCTTTCTAATAACCAATCTATTTCTATATAGGTAATATTGAATTTATTAAATTCATTATTATCTATCATTTTAGCACATACTTGAGCTAATTTATATGCAGATATGATATTAGGCGGTTGTGCATTTTTACTAATATTTCTAGTTTTTATATCTATAATTTCAAAAAAATCATTATCAATTACTAATATATCAGCAGTATCATTTTGTTTTTCTTCAAATGGATTATCTAAGCTCCATTTATCAGTTGCATTTTTTCCTCTACTTAATAAAAACATTACTGTTGGTGAATTAAATAGTCTATTCCTTTCTTCAGAGTTTTTAGCATTAAGATTATTTGTAAATAAAAAATTTAAATATTCATATTGTCTAAAAGTTTTATCTGGAAACCAACTTTTCAAAATTTGATAAACATATTTATCAAACGGTTCACCTGCTGCGTGACCCGACAATGTTCCTGATAAAGGTTTAGGAACTTTTGTATTAATTAATTCTTTTGCTAATTTATCATATATTGCTACTTCCAAAATTTATCCTTTGAATAATTTATCAATTTCTAAATTTAATTTATCTACATTTGAATAGTTTTCTATTGTTTTTTGAGACAAATCTACTATTTTATCATGTAATAAAACATCTTCATCATCATCCCAATTTACAGCTCTAAAAGGAATACTTGAAATTGGCTTTTCAGAAAATTCAATAATATTTCCTTTTCTTACACCATTATTTACAAGCCAATCAAAAGTTCTTCTATTATTTAACAAAGCTAGTATATAATAGATACTTTCCTTTACATTCTCTTTTTTATAGATAGCAGTAACATCTTGTGTTGGATATAAATCTTTTCCAACCAAAGCAAATCTAAAATAGTTTTTATTTGATATTCTTTCTTTACAAGGGACAAAAATTTTCATTTCATTTTTTGAAAATAGCTTAAAATTTCTTAAAAACACCCATTCCCAATATGGAATATCCCTATTATAGTTATATCTTTTTTCAAGTTTTAATTTATATTGTAATAAATGAGTATAAAAATTTGGCAATTTATTTTTCAATTCCTTTTCATCTTTAATATTTGATAAGAATAT
>CAZEOW010000178.1:0-1643 GCA_964514005.1 uncultured Nautiliales bacterium | reverse complement strand
CCAACCCTCACAACCCTCTCACACCTATCAAGGGTAGAGAGTCTGTGAGCTATTATTATCATTGTTTTATTTTCTCCTATTTTATAAATTTCATCCATTATTTTTTTTTCAGTTTCGTTATCAAGCGCTGATGTAGCTTCATCTAATACTAAAACTTGAGGTTCATTATAAATTGCTCTTGCAATTGCTAGTCTTTGTCTTTGACCTCCGCTAAGTTTTATTCCGTTATCTCCTATTTTTGTATAGATTCCTTGATGATTTTTTTCTAAAAATTCAAGCAGGTTTGCTTTTTTTAGTGCTTCTTTTACTTTTTCTTCATCTACTTCTTCTAAAAAGGCTACATTTTCAGCAACACTTCCATCTTTTAGGGCAATCATTTGCGGGATATAGCCTATTTTTTTTCTCCATGATTTTAAATTTTTTTCATTAAGCTCAATATTATCAATTAAAACTTTGCCACTATTTGGTCTGTAAAGTCCTATAATTATATCTACTAATGTAGATTTTCCGCTGCCACTCTCTCCTATTATACCTATTTTTTCACCTTTTTTAATAGTTAAATTAAAATCTTTTAAAATAGGCTTATTTTTTACATACTCAAAGCTTATATTTTTTAGATCAATCTTTTCATTAAAACTAATCTCTTCATCTCCTAACTCTTCTATTTCATAAATTAATTCATTATGCACAACTTCAAGTGCCTTTAGTCTAAAGATAATTTCATTTATTCCGCTTACAATCCTATTAACACTTGGCATTAATCTATAAAGCCCTAAAACAAACACCATCAAAATAGGAAGTGCAGCACTAATATCTTGCTGATATTTTAAAAGTAAATATACAACAATAAAAACAACTAAAGAAAATCCTAGCATTTCTAAAAAAAGTCGTGGAAATTGAGAGAGAGTAGCATTTTTTATATTAGCTTGAGCATAATTAAAACTAACCTGATTAAATTCATCTAAAATCTCTTCATCTTTGCTTTTTAGTTTTATTAATTTAAAGTTTCTAAATGTTTCAGTTAGTATTTTAAAAAATTTTTCTTGAAAAAAGGCTCTCTCTTCTCCTGCTTTTTTTATCTTTGTGCTAATAAATATTTTCATTAAAATAATATTAACCCCTAAAAAGAGCGTTAAAAGCAAAGTCATCTTCCAATTCACATATATAAGCATAGAATAAATAAAAACAATTACAAAAACTTCACTCATTACAAATAAAAAGTTACTAAGTATATGAACTACATTATTTGCTTCATTGACTATATTATGGCTCATTGAGGAGGTGTTTTTTTCAATAAATCTTTTATAACTCATCCCCATATAATTTTCAAACAGTCTATAAGCAATTATTGCGTATCTACTTTGAGAAAATCTATTTAGAAGATAAAAATAAAACATATTCAAAACCGCCCTTAAAATATAAAAAATAATAAGTCCTATCCCAAAAGCTACTACAAAATTTAAAGAAGAATTAAATTCTAATATTTCATAAGCTTTTTTTAAGTATTCATTTTTTTCTATCATACTAAAATCACTCGCAACCGAAATAAAAGGCATAATAATCCCAACGCCTATTGTTTCAATTGCTGAAATTAAAATAGAAAAAATAAATAAAACTACTAAATACTCTTTATCTCTTTTTGA
>CAZEOW010000177.1:0-1649 GCA_964514005.1 uncultured Nautiliales bacterium | reverse complement strand
TCTTGTATGGTTCATTTTGAAATTACTTGCTATTATCATTTTTGTTCCTTTAATTTTTTTTCACTTTCAAAAATTATATAAAATACCGAAAGCAACATAACCCCTGTTATAATCGCTCCTATTGTGCCTACTATAAAATTTATACTATCCATTTAATTCCTTTAAAGTATCATCTATTTCAAATAACAATCTTTTTATTATTAGTAAAATAATTCCAAATAAAACAAATCCTATCACACTAAATACAATAGTATATAGCGGTTTGCTATGAGAAACAACTTGATAAAAATTAGTGATAATCCCACTTAACAAAGCCAACAAAACTAAAAAAGCAAATCTTAAATACTCTCTTAAAGTATTTAATCTCTCTTTTAAATAATCATTATTCAAGTTCCAATGCCTTAATTCCCGGAAGTGTTTTCCCTTCTAAAAGTTCTAAACTTGCTCCACCACCAGTAGAGATAAATGTCATCTCTTCATCATCTCCTGCTCTTTGAACTAAATCGGCAGTATCTCCACCACCAACTACTTTTGTTCCGTGAGTTCTTGCTATTTCGTGAGATATTTTGAAACTCCCTCTACTAAATTTATCCATCTCATACACTCCCATAGGTCCATTCCAAAGGATAGTTTGAGCATCTTCCAACACTTCTCCAAACAATCTTACACTTGCAGGACCTATATCAAGTCCCATCCACTCTTTTGGAATCTCTTGATAAGTTACATAATTAACCATTGCATTTTCTTCAAATTTATCAGCTACCACAACATCAACAGGAAGATAAAATTTCACTCCCAATCTTTTTGCTTCATTTAAAATATGTTTTGCTTCATCTATCAACTCATCTTCTACAAGAGAACTTCCTATCTCAAAACCTTGTGCTTTTAAAAAGGTAAATGCCATACCTCCACCAATAATCATTTTATCAACTTTTGGAAGTAAATTAATAAGTGCTTGAAGTTTTCCACTTACTTTACTTCCCCCTACCACTGCTGTAAAAGGTCTTGCTGGATTTTTAAGAAGTTTATGAAAAAAATTTATCTCTTTAAGAAGTAGATAACCAGCTCCTTTGTGATTATTATCAAAATATTTTGTAATAGCATGAACAGAGGAATGAGCTCTATGAGATACTCCAAAAGCATCATTTATATAAAAATCTCCAAAATGAGCCAACTCTTTTGCAAACTCTTCATCATCTTCTGTTTCTCTTTTATCAAATCTAAGATTTTCTAAAAGTAAAATCTCCCCTTGCTGTAAAGTTTTAAATTTAGAGATAGCATCATCACCCACTACATCTTCTGCTAAAATAACATCTTGATGTAAAAGGTGTGAAACTCTTTTTGCTATCGGTTCAAGTGAATATTTTGGATTAACTTCCCCTTTTGGTCTTCCCATATGACTTGCTAAAACAATTTTCGCTTCTATATCAAGTAAATATTTAATAGTTGGAATAGCTTCTCTTATCCTTCTATCATCTGTAATATTTCCAAATTCGTCAATAGGCACATTAAAATCACATCTTACAAAAACTCTATCCCCCGCTTCAATCATTAAATCTTTTACATTATTTACTTTCATTTATAACTCCCTGCTATTACTGCCATATCTACAAGTCTATTTGAATAACCCATCTCATTATCATACCAAG
>CAZEOW010000176.1:0-1713 GCA_964514005.1 uncultured Nautiliales bacterium | reverse complement strand
GATTATCTTTTATATAAAAAAATACCTTTAGTTTTTGAGATAAAGCCTTGCCTGATTGTTTTAAGTCTTGATAGGCAATAAAAGAAGTTTCTTTAATCATTTTTTGCTCCTTAAAAAAAGCCTTAATTTAAAGGCTCTTGCTGTAGTGTTAATTCTTCTTGTTCTGTAAATTGTTTTTCAAACTCTTTATATAAAGATTTTACTTTTTCAATTTCTTCTAATGCTTCTTTTGCACCATCATTACTATAAACATCTATTCCGTTATCTTTTAAAAAAGCAGCAAACATCTTTTTAAGCTCGCTTGTAGTAGCTCCTAATTTATGCATCTCATCTGCTAGAAGTTTTTTATAATCTTTCTCTTCTATTGCTTCTGTTTGAATTTCATCAGTATCAATTTCATCTGCCGTATAAGGCATTCCTGCAAGTTCATCAGGAAATGCAAGTCTAAACCCTTGAGCAATTGCAACTTTTTTAATCATAGTTCTTGGCTTTTTCTTCCACATAGCATTATCTTGATTATATTCATCAAAATAAACCTCATGATAAAAAGGCTCATCCCAATCTTTTCTCCTAATCTCAACACATCCTTTCAATGTCCCATCTTTTAAATCTCCCTCAGTCCATGCTCTCCATCCAGCAAGCTTTTTACTTCTTTCTGCTCTTTTTATATAAGTTTCATACCCGACTATAATATTCCAGTTTTTCCCAAAAGGAATTGCATAAATTTCACGCTTAAATGGATTTAATCCAAAACTTTTTGCAATATGAATAAATTTTTTTGCCTGCTCATCATTTACATTAAGCCCCATGGATTTTAGATAATCAATAATTACTGTATCACTAACTACTGGTAATGTATCTTTTGCTTCTACTACTATATTTTCCATTTTATGCTCCTTTAGAAAATTTTAGATATTGAGATGTTGTAATCTTTTTAAATTCTTCATAAAGTTTAGGGTATTTTGCTTTAAATCTTTTAGTATCAAATAAGCTTCTATTGCTTTCAATTAAACTAATACCTAAATCTGTAATTTTTTTAGCTTCATTTTCAAACATTAAAGCTTTAATCTTTTCTTCAATCTCTTTTTTCTCTTCACTTAAAAGTTTAATTTCACCATCAAGTTTCATTCTTTTTTGGAAAAGCTCAACTATTCCCTCTATTTCAGTGCTTGTTTTTTCTCCCTCTGGTAATTTCTCAAAAGTTTTAGTTTTAAATTTACAATAACTATCACAATACTCGAATTCATCAACTCTAACATCTTCTGGCTTTTTGCCTTGTTTGAAAAGCTCAATTACTTCTTTTGCTTTTTGCAATGCTCCTACATATACTAAACGATTAAATTTAATTTCAAACTCTTTAAACTCTCCAGTATCTCTATTTAAATAAACTATCCTTGTTTTTTTAACTCCCATTAATTGCATATAAATATGAGTTTGAATTACATGAGCTTCAAGTGGTTCTGTTATTTTGCTCCATTTCCAAGGACTTACTGTTTTTAGCTCAAAAATTGCTTTTTCTTTTTGCAAATATCCATCAATATGACCCGTAAATACATCATTTTCAATCTCTTTTTCACGATAAATAATTCTCTCTTTTTTATAATTGCTATACCACTTTATAAATCCCTCATGAATAAAAGTTCCCATCAATGCTGCATTGCTCTCATTTACTTCTTCTTGACCATTTATTAAATAATCAAGTAAACACTTTCT
>CAZEOW010000175.1:0-1718 GCA_964514005.1 uncultured Nautiliales bacterium | reverse complement strand
TTTTTTAAATGTATACAACATAGGAATTTATAATATTTTTAACTTTCTTCTTATTTTTTTATTCTTAGCAAAATCTATTTTAGCAATAGCAAATTCACCACTAACCTCAACGCCATCACCCCATGCATCAAAACTACATCCCCATTTTTCTTCATTCGCACTGTTAACTGCAACTACCTGTGACTGAGTAGAAAGAGCTAAAGCTTTATTTAGTGTTTTAAAATGATTAATCCTCTCTTTTCCCCATTTTGCGGGAACTAAAATTAAATCAACTCCTTTAAACTTTTCCCAATATTCTAAAAACCTAAGCTCAAAACAAATTAGATTTGCAACTTTAAGATTATTCCATTCAAAAATATCGGCTTTAGTGCCTTTTTCAAAATATTTCTTTTCATTACCAAAAAGATTATATTTAGCTCTTTTATGAACAATACCGTTATCGAAAAAATAAAAGAAGTTTTTATTTTCTTCAATAATCGTTAGACCAAAAGCTTTTTTTAACTTTGAAAGCTCTTTGACTGCAACCTTTGCAAATTCATTTACCTCTTGCCAATTTGCATAATCAAACCCAGTTAGACATACTTCAGGAAAAAGAAGAAAATCAGCAGGTGAATTATTAACTATATTTTTAACCCGCTCTAAATTGTAATTATAATCTTTACTGGTTTTAAAATTTACAATTTCTACTAACATTATTCTCCATATACTCTTTTATAGATTTTATCCACATTTCTTGTGTAATAGTCATAATCAAACAGACTTCTTATTTCATCTTCTTTCATAACTTTTGTTAAATCTTCATCTTTTAAAAGATTTTCTAAAAACAGACTTTCACCTTTTGCGTTTATTGGAGCTTTTCCTTTTTGCAACTCTTCCCAAACTTTCATTGCATTTCTTTGAACAATTTTATATGCATCTTCTCTACTGATACCTCTTTTTGGAAGTTCAAGTAATACTCTTTGAGAAAATACAAGCCCGCCTGTAAGATTTAGATTTTTCATCATATTTTCCGGATATACTACAAGGTTTGAAATTATATTATTTAATCTATGAAGCATAAAATCAGTAGTAATAAACGCATCCGGAAGCCAAAATCTTTCAACAGAGCTGTGAGATATATCTCTTTCGTGCCATAATGCAACATTTTCCATAGCAGGAGTTACATAAGCTCTAATTACTCTTGCAAGCCCTGTAATATTTTCACTAAGTACAGGATTTCTTTTATGCGGCATTGCAGAACTACCTTTTTGACCTTTACTGAAAAATTCTTCTGCTTCATAAACTTCCGTTCTTTGGAAATGTCTAATATTTACAGCGATTTTTTCAACAGTTGAAGCTAAAAGCCCTAGTGCACTTGCAAGTCTTGCGTATCTATCTCTTTGAATTACTTGATTTGAAATAGGAGCTGGTTTAAGACCTAAAAATTCACATGTAAGTTCTTCAAGCTCAATTGGTGCATGTGCGAAGTTCCCCATTGCACCGCTAACTTTTCCAACACTAATAACTTCAAGAGTTTCTTCAAGGTTTTTAAGATGTCTTTTCATTTCATCATACCAAATTGAAAGCACTAACCCAAATGTAATAGGTTCACCATGAATTCCGTGACTTCTTCCTACCATTAAAGTATATTTATGCTCCATTGCTCTTTTTTTAATACTCTCCATTACCATTTTAACATCATCAATTATAATTTTTAACGAATCTCTCATTTGAAGTGC
>CAZEOW010000174.1:0-1735 GCA_964514005.1 uncultured Nautiliales bacterium | reverse complement strand
CTTGATAAAGATGAAGAAATTGAAATTTTTAGAAGAATTCAGCTTGGTGAAGAGATAATACTTGATGCAATTTGTTCTATTCCTTTTTTAATTGATTTAGTTTTAAAATATAAAGAGCCTCTTCTTAATAGAGAAAGAAGAGTTAAAGAGTTGTTTAAAAATTTTGTAGATGAAGAAGAAGTGGATGATGAAGATAGTAAAGAAGGAAAAAGAGCAAAAAAAATAACTCTAAGAGAAAAAAGAATAAATGAACTTTTTAAAAACCTTGAAAAAGCTAAAAAAGAGTGGGAAAAAGTTCTTGATGAATATGATAAAGTAATTAATGATACTCAAATGGATGAGTTTGATAGACTTCATAAAATTTTGCAGCTCACATTTAAAAAGAAAAAAGTTAAAGAAGCACTTAATGAGCTTGGATATACTTCTAAACTTATTAATGAAATAGTTAAAACTGTCGAAACTGCCCTAAAAGGTGATAAAGATTTTGAAAAAGAGCTTAAAAAAAGAGAATACAGACTGCCATTATTTAATGAGCAATTAAGAAAACTTCATAAGGAGATTTTGAGTAAAATAACTGAACTCAATAAAGAAGATATTGCATCAATGGTTCCTGAGCATACGATGGTTAATGTATATATGGATATAAAAAAATTAATAGAAGCTAAAAAGGCTAGTGAAAATACGTTTGGAATGGAACCTGAGAAATTAGAAATAATACTTGAGCAATTAAAAAGAGGTAAAAAAATCACAACTGAAGCTAAAGAAAAAATGGCAAGAGCTAATTTAAGATTAGTTGTTAGTATTGCAAAAAAATATACAAATAGAGGCTTGCCGTTTTTAGATCTAATTCAAGAAGGAAATATAGGGCTTATGAAAGCTATTGATAAATTTGAATTTGAAAAGGGATATAAATTTTCAACATACGCTACATGGTGGATAAGACAAGCAATTTCACGTGCTATTGCAGATCAGGCACGAACGGTTAGAATTCCTATACATATGATTGAAAATATAAATCAAATTAATAAAATAGTTAGAAAATATGTTCAAGAAGAAGGAAAAGAACCATCACTTGAAGTAATTGCTAAAGAGATGAAATTACCTATTGAAAAGGTTAA
This sequence comes from uncultured Nautiliales bacterium, assembly GCA_964514005.1. GTDB lineage: Bacteria > Campylobacterota > Campylobacteria > Campylobacterales > Nautiliaceae > CAZEOW01. Next base: position 617 of record CAZEOW010000174.1, on the reverse strand, counting down.
ACAAATTCTTAAAATTTCAAAAGAACCTATTTCTCTTGAAGCACCGGTAGGAGAAGAAGAAGATGGTAAATTTGGAGATTTTATTGAAGATAAAACATTTACTAATCCTTATGAAGAAGTGGTAAATGAAGATTTAAGAAAACATATTGAGGAGATTTTAGAGCAGTTAAACGAAAGAGAAAAAGCCGTTATTAAAATGAGATTCGGACTTATGCCTGATAAAAGCGAAAGAACGCTTGAAGAGATTGGAAAAGCTTTAAATGTTACACGTGAGAGAGTTAGACAAATTGAAAGTAGTGCTATTAAAAAATTAAGACATCCTCAAATAGGTAAATTTTTGAAAAATTATATTGAAAGCTAAGTTAAAAAGTTGCCAAGTTCTTAGTTATATGTTTAAGCAGTGCTTATGTGCACTAAAAGCAGAATGCTTAAAGCGAAAATTTTAATATGTAAATAAATTATATTGTGCTTTAAGCTTTAATATATTGCGGTATACGGTTATGTTATAATTATAAAAAAAGGTTAATAATGCAATATACTTTGCCAAGAGAAGCTTTTGAGGTATTAGTAGAGACTTTTAAAAGCAAAGAAAAGGCTGAAAAGTTTGCAAAGGCTAT
>CAZEOW010000173.1:0-1739 GCA_964514005.1 uncultured Nautiliales bacterium | reverse complement strand
TTCTTTCCGTATTTTTTTCTCTCTACTACTCTTGCATCTCTTGTAAGTAGTCCATGAGGTTTTAAAATACTTCTTAATTCTGGTGCATATTCAACTAATGCTTTTGCAATTCCGTGTTTTACAGCATCGGCTTGAGCCGCTTGTCCACCACCATATACTTTAGCTTCAATAGCTACTGCATTTTCTTGTTTTGTTACCATAAGTGGCCATTTAACTCTAAGTTTTAGAGCTTCTCTTCCACCTAAAAATTCATCTAAACTTTTTCCATTGATAGTTAATTCACCATTTCCTGGCTTTAACCATACTTTTGCTACTGCTGTTTTTCTTTTTCCTGTTGCATAAGTTCTACCGTGCATTTTCATTTGCTAGCCTTTACTTGAGCTGTATGTGGATGCTCACTTCCAGCATACACTTTTAATTTTTTAAGTTGTTTTCTTCCAAGTTTTGTTTTTGGAAGCATTCCTCTTGTTGCTAATTTAAATAGTTTTTCTGGATTTTCAGCTAAAAGTTTTCTTGCTGTCTCTTCTTTAACACTTCCAAAATATCCAGAGTGTCTATAATATTTTTTATCATCAGCTTTATTCTCTTTTGAGAATTTTACTTTTCCTGCATTGATAACTACTACAAAATCACCACAATCAATATTTGGTGTATAGTAAGGTTTATTTTTACCTCTTAAAATAGTCGCAATTTCAGTAATAACTCTACCGAAGATTTTATCTTCTGCATCAATTACTACCCAATTTCTTTCTACATTTGGATTCATATTTGTAAATTTCATTCTATGCCCTTTAGCAATTTTTTAGAGACGAAATTATACACTCTCTAACCTTAAAATTAACTTAATTTAAGAAAAATTTAAGAATTAATTGTAATTAAACATAAATTGAATTAATTTTTATGAGATTTGGAGATTTTTTTTTAAAATTAACTTAATTTAAGTTTAGTTTAAAGTAATTTTTGATAAAATACCACACTCAAATCAAAACCACTTAAAAGGTGTTAAAAAATGTATGCTATCGTAAAAAATGGTGGAAAACAATACAAAGTTCAAGAAGGTGATATTTTACTATTTGATAAAATGAATTTAGAACCAAAAACTGAAATTGAACTTGATGTTTTACTATTAGATAATAATGGTGATGTAAAAATTGGAACTCCAATCGTTGAAGGTGCAAAAGTAAAAGCAGAAGTTATCAACGAAGGTAGAGGTAGAAAAGTAATTATCTTCAAAAAAAGAAGAAGAAAAGATTCTAAAAGAAAAAGAGGTTTTAGAAGAGACTTCACAAGAGTTAGAATTACTAAAATTGAAGCTTAAAGGAGAGAATAATGGCTCACAAGAAAGGTCAGGGTTCTACACAGAATAATAGAGATTCTGCTGGTAGAAGATTAGGTGTTAAAAAATTTGGTGGTGAGTTTGTTAGAGCAGGAAACATTATCATCAGACAAAGAGGAACAAAAGTTCATCCAGGTAACAATGTAGGACTTGGAAAAGATCACACTATCTATGCACTAATAGATGGATATGTGAAATTTGAAATTAAAGATAAAAAAAGAAAAAAAGTTTCAGTTTATACTGAAAAATAATTTTTCTTCCCTTCTCCCTTTTTAAAACTCCCTAAAATAATGTTATAATTATGTTATAAGTTATATATGTAATTAATCAAATTAATTTGTATTATTCAAAAGGATAAAAATGTTTGTAGATAATATAGTAATAAAAGCAAGTTCAGGAAAAG
>CAZEOW010000172.1:0-1747 GCA_964514005.1 uncultured Nautiliales bacterium | reverse complement strand
ATGCTTAAATTTTTAAAAGAGTATTTACCATTTTATAAAAACTACAAAAAAGAGATTTTTTTAGCCCTTATTGGAATGTTGCTTGTTTCTATATCTGCTGCAGCTACTGCTTATTTAGTAAAACCTGTGCTTGATAAAATATTTATAGAAAAAAATACTCACCTATTATATATCCTACCACTTGCAATAATCTTAGCTTATCTTGCAAAAGGTATTGGAGCAGTAATGCAACAATATTATGTATCTTATATAGGCGAAGATATAGTAAGACAAATTAGAGATAAATTTTTATCTCATATAATGGACTTTGAAATTGAATATTTTAAAAAAACCCACTCAGGAGAGCTTGTAAGTAGGATTATTAACGATATTAATAGAATTCAAAATGCAGTATCTAATTATCTTGCAAATATGATAAGAGATACCTTAATGAGTATATTTTTACTTGCAGTAGTAATTTATCAAAATCCAAAACTTGCATTTTTTGCATTAGTAATTTTACCAATTTTAATTTATCCTATAGGAATAATAGCAAAAAAACTTAAAAACCTCTCTAAAGAAGCCCAAAAGCAAACAGCAAACTTAAATGAGCATTTAAGTGAAATATTTAGAAATATAGAAACAATAAAAGCATATAATGCAAAAGAAATTGAGTTAAACGATTTTAAAAACCACAATCTAAAATATTTAAAAATAAACTTAAAAACAATAAAAACAAGAGCTATCTTAACTCCTATTTTAGAGCTACTTAGTGCCACTGTTGCTGCAATAGTAATTATCATAGGAGGTAAAGAAGTTATTGAAGGCAAAATGAGTGTAGGAGCTTTCTTTTCATTTATGACGGCACTATTTATGCTAACTGATCCTATTAGAAAACTCTCTATGACTTATTCTAAATTTCAAGATGCAATTGCAGCTAATGAAAGATTAAAAGAGATTTTTAACAAAAAACCAAAAATAGTAACAGGAAAAGAGACTTTAGAAGAGATTAAAAATATAGAGTTTAAAAATGTTACTTTAAAATATGAAGATAAAACTGCATTATCTAATATTAACTATAAAACACAAAAACCAAAAATAATAGGGCTCGTAGGAGATAGTGGAGGTGGAAAAAGTTCATTTGTAAGTCTAATTTTAAGATTTTACGATCCAGCAAAAGGAGAAGTTTTAATAAATAACAAAAATATAAAAGAATATAACTTAAAAAACTTAAGAGAAAAAATTGCTTATATTCCTCAAAATATCCATATTTTTAGTGACACTATTGCTGCTAATGTAGCATATGGAAAAGAGATTGATGAAAATAAAATAAAAGAGGCTTTAAAAAAAGCTAATCTTTTAGAATTTGTAGAAAATTTACCTAAGGGAATATATACAAAACTACAAGAAAACGGCTCAAATTTAAGTGGAGGACAAAAACAAAGAATTGCAATAGCAAGAGCTTTATATAAAAATCCAGATATTTTAATTCTTGATGAAGCAACTTCAGCCCTTGATAACAAAAGTGAAGCAAAAATTATAAAAACAATTGAAAGTTTAGAGAATAAGCTCATATTTATTATAGCTCATAGACTCTCTACAATAGAAAATGCTGATGAGATTTTGGTTTTTAAAAACTCTCAAATAATATGTAAAGGGGATAAAAAATATCTTCTTAAAAATTGTGAAGAGTTTAAAAAATTAAAAGGAGATAGTTAAATGAAAATTTTTAATTTATTAAAAAAATATTTAGGAAATATTATTTTTA
>CAZEOW010000171.1:0-1754 GCA_964514005.1 uncultured Nautiliales bacterium | reverse complement strand
CCCCCGACCCCCTGGTCCCAAACCAGGTGCGCTAACCAAACTGCGCTACACTCCGAAACACAATTTATGGATTGAAATTATAAGAAAAAAAAATATTTATGTCAAGACTAGTTGAGTATGTTTGAAAAAAACAAAAGAGAAAAAAGTTACTGAAATACTATTTTCATATACAAAAGAACAAATCAAATTGTTAGTTTCTTATAGTAATATCATAAAGAGTATGAATATATGAGAATTTATTACTAAGACAAAATAATAGAAGGTATAAACTTTTAATATTTAAATAAAAATTGTAATTATTTTTAAAAGATTAAGAAAAAATTTATTCAAGTATGAAATGAGATAAATTAGGAATTTTAACTGAATTATAATAACTTTTTGGATAAAAGAGGTAAGTTAACCTCTTCTCTCTTTAATTCTTGCTTGTTTTCCTGTTTTATTTCTTAAATAGTAAAGTTTAGCTCTTCTTACTTTACCTTTTTTAACTACTTCAATATTTGATATACTCTCGCTATATAAAGGGAATATTCTCTCTACTCCTACATTATTTGCACCTATTTTTCTAACTGTAAAAGTCTTTCCAGTTCCTCTTCCTTTAATAGCAATAACTATGCCTTCAAACTTTTGAATTCTTGTTTTACTTCCCTCTTTAATTTCAACACTAACTCTTACTGTATCTCCTGCTCTAAATTCAGGAATATTTTTGTTCTCAGTATATTTTTTTTCAAAAAGTTCAATTAATTTATTTCTCATACTTGCCTCCCTTTGTACCATTGGCCCCTTTTGGGCATACGTACTTTTTTTTCGAATTGAAATTATATCTAAAAAGATAAAAAAATAAGTCTTTTTTAGTTGAAAATAACTAAAGAAAAAATAAAATTTATTAGTTTTTGATATAATTTAATAAAAAGGCTTTGAATGAGTGGTGATGAATTAAGAAATGTTATTAAAAATATAGTAGAAGAAAATGGGTGTGAATTATATGATATTGAATTAAGTGAAGAAAATGGTCATAAATATTATAGAATTTATATTACAAAACCTGGAGGAGTAAGTTTAAATGATTGTGCAGCAATAAATAATTTAATTTCACCTATTTTTGATGTGGAAGACCCAGTTAATGGTAAATATTTTCTTGAAGTTTCATCTCCGGGAGTTGAGAGAAAACTCACTAAACCTGAGCATTTTCAAAAGAGTATAGGAGAGAGAGTAAAAGTAAATACAACTGATGGAAAAGTAAAGGGAGTATTAACGTATGCAGATGAAGATATTATTAAAGTTGATGATAAAGAAATTAAGTATGATGATATAAAAAAAGCAAAAACATATGTAGATTGGAGTAAGTATAAATTTAATGATTGAGTTAGCAATAAATGAAGCTTGGAAATATCAATTTTTAACATATCCTAATCCAGCGGTTGGAGCTGCTGTTATAGTAAATAATCAACTTTTTGTATCTGCTCATAAAAAAGCAGGTACTCCTCATGCAGAAGTAAATGTATTGTGGGAAGCTTTTAGTGCTTTTTATGATACACCTAATTTAAAGAATGCTAATGAAATTCATAACTATTTAATTAAAAATCATAAAAATTTTTTTAAAGATTCAGAAATTTATATTACTCTTGAACCTTGCTCTCATATTGGAAAAACTCCAGCTTGTGCTAATTTATTAAAAGAATTGAAACCTAAAAAAGTAGTAATAGGTTGGCTTGATCCGATAGTTGAGCATAGTGGAGGAGTTAATATTTTAAAAA
>CAZEOW010000170.1:0-1768 GCA_964514005.1 uncultured Nautiliales bacterium | reverse complement strand
GGAGATGGATATAGCAATAAAATTAAAATAGTTGAAATTGTGTAAAAAAGTAACATTTAATTTTTCTATTTATTGAAAAATAAGTGTTTTTATAAAATAAGTAGTTTTTAGATGTAAAATTTTGAAAAAAGGAGCAATATGAAAATAGCACATATATTTAATGCGATTGATAATAAAAAGCAAAATAATAGTTTTTTCAGTCCCCAGCCTTTTGAGGTTGATTATATAGAAAATATAATTGAAAAAATAGATAATCAGCAAAAAATAGATAATCAAATATTTATTGAATATGATAAACTTTACAATGAAGCACTATATCCAACAAAAGAGAATATTATATCAAAATATGATGATGAAAAATTAAATACTCTTTTAGATGTGTTAGGTGATGATATTTTAATGATAAGTGGGGATTTTTGGGGTATTCAAAAGTTTATTTTTGAGGATTTAACCACAAATAAGGCTTCAAAAATTTTGAGAAGTCGTTCAGCAATAATTGAGATTATTACCTATATTGTAGTTGAAATTTTAAAAGAGGAGTTTAGAGATAGTGAAAAGGTTTTATTTGGTGCAGGTAAATTTTTGGTATTAGCAAAAAAAGAGAATGGTTATAAAAATAAACTTGCAAAAATACAAAAAGAGCTTGATAGATATTTTTTAGAAAACTTTTTTGGACAAAATGGGTTTATTTTATCTTTTTATGAGACAACAAAAGAAAAGTTACAAAAGCAAAATAGTAAAGAGATGAAAGAGGATTTAATCGCTCTTGGAAAAGATAATGAAAAAAAGAAACTAAATAAATTTAATCTATATGATATTGATGAAGATAAAATAAATATAGATGTTTTTAAAACAGCTAAAAATGATGATGATATTTGTGATTTTTGTAAAAAAAGGGTAAAAAGTAAAGATGAAGCTTGTGAAATATGTTTAAATCAGATAAAACTGGGGGAAAAACTTACAAAAAGTCGTTATATAAAAATTGAGAAAACACAAAATAAGCAAAATGATATTTTAGTATTTAAATATCAAAATAGTTATTTTTATGCCAAATTTTTTAATGAGATTAAGGGTAATTTAGATGGAATATTTGATATTACAAATGATAAGTATGATGGGGTAGCAAAATGGCCAATAGGTTCTTTTGTAGCAAAAAATAATGATAATAAAATAAAAAGTTTTGAAGAGTTACAAAATAATTCACAAGGGTTAATTGCTATGAAAGCAGATGTGGATAAACTTGGAAATACTTTTAGAGAATTTTATATGAATTCATTTAAAAAATTTAATAGATTGAGCAGGGAGTTAAATTTTTTCTTTTCTACTTATATTCCCTATTTTATAGAGCAAAACAAAGAGTATAAAGATAGTGTATATATTATTTTCGCAGGGGGAGATGACCTATTTATGGTAGGGGAGTATAAAACAATGATAAAACTTGCTAAGGATATAAGGGAGCAGTTTTATAAGTTTTCGCTTGAAAAATCTACTCTATCAATGGGGCTTGTAATGTTCAAGCACTCAACCCCGATTAGTTATATTTCACATCTTGCAGATGAGGCTGAAAAAAGAGCAAAAAATGTTTTAGAAGATGATCAAAATAGAGATGGTATCGATATTTTTGGGATAAGTATGAAATTTAATAAATTTTTAACTATTGAAAAAGAGTGGCAAAAGGTAGTTGAAATATTGGAAAATTTAGATATTGATACAACTACTTTTTATTATAGGTTATTGGAATTATGTGATATGAGAGAAAATCTAAATA
>CAZEOW010000169.1:0-1791 GCA_964514005.1 uncultured Nautiliales bacterium | reverse complement strand
TAAAATTTACTCTAAACTCTCAAATTATTAATGTGTTAATATTAGAGATGAATATCAATTTAAAAATAGATAAAAAAGCCTCTTTATTAATAAAGCCTACGGCAATTTCTATCTTAAAAGAGATGATCAATTTTGAAAATCTTTTAAGGGGTAATGTTTTAGAAATAGAAAAAGGGGAAATTTTAGCAAGGGTAATAGTTGATGTAGAAGGATTTGAAATAGAAGCTATAATGTTAAATGAAAAACTAAACGTAAAAAAAGATGATGAAGTGTTTTTAGCGTTTAAAGCAAGTGATGTTATTATTTCAAAGGTGTTAAATGATTGATTTTACTCCGTTTTTGCTCTCTTTTAAACTTGCATTTTTTGTAACGTTAATTTTACTGATAATTGGTATTCCTTTTTCCTGGTTTTTAAGCTCAACCAACAGTAAAATAAAGCCGTTTTTAGAGGCAATTAGTGCACTTCCTATTGTATTGCCGCCGTCTGTTATTGGGTTTTATCTGCTTGTAGTTTTATCTCAAAATTCGCCTATTGGCAGGTTTTTTTATGAAAATTTTAATTTAAGGCTTGTTTTTACGTTTGAGGGGTTAGTTGTTGCAAGTGTTATTTATTCGTTTCCTTTTATGATTCAACCACTCCAAAGCGGATTTGAGCAAATTCCAAAAAACATAATAGAAGCTTCATATTTAAGCGGAAAAGGAAAACTTACTACCCTTTTTAAGGTTATTTTACCTAATATGAAAAACTCTTTAATGAGTGCAATTGTTATAACTTTTGCTCATACAGTTGGTGAATTTGGTGTTGTTTTGATGGTAGGGGGTTCTATTCCGCAAAAAACGGAAGTTGCAAGTGTAGCGATATATGATTTTGTAGAAACGCTTGATTATAAAAATGCCCATATATACAGTGCTATAATGCTTGTTATTAGCTTTTTAGTGTTGCTTTTTGTGTATATGTTTAATAATAAAAACAAAATAAAGGTTTGAGTTGTTATATGTAAATATAAAAAAACACTTGCACGGCAGTGATGGAGATATGGAGCTTGCGTGTGAATTTGAAATTAAAAAAAATGATTTTTTAGCAATAACAGGACCAAGTGGCAGTGGAAAAACTACGCTTTTAAGGATTATTGCGGGATTAGAAGAAGCTAGTGGTGAAATTAGGGTTGATGATGAAGTGTGGTTAGATTCTACAAAAACATTGCCTCCTCAAAAAAGAAAAGTAGGCTTTGTTTTTCAGGACTATGCACTATTTCCTAATATGAATGTAGAAGAAAATCTTTTATATGTAAATAATGATAAACATTTAGCAAATGAACTGCTTGAAATGGTGGATATGATAAATTTAAAAAAACGCTACCCATCAACCCTTAGCGGAGGACAAAAGCAAAGAGTGGCTTTAATTCGTGCACTTATGAGAAAGCCAAAACTACTTTTAATGGATGAGCCTTTTAGTGCACTTGATATTTCTATGCGAGAAAAACTTCAAAAAGATATATTAAAGCTACATAAAAAATTTAATCTAACGACAATTATGATCTCCCACTCCCCGGCAGAGATATATAAACTTGCAAATAAAGCCTTTTTTTTAGAAAACGGTAAAATCAAAAAATTTGCTAAGCCTTATGATATTTTATTAAAAACTAGCGGAAGTGCTAAATTTTCATTTGAAGCTACAGTGCTTGATATTATAAAAGCAGATGTTATATACATAGCCGTAGTGGAAATTGCTGATCAAATTGCCGAGATTGTAATATCTAAAAAGGAAGCTAAAACTCTTAAAATTGGCGA
>CAZEOW010000168.1:0-1792 GCA_964514005.1 uncultured Nautiliales bacterium | reverse complement strand
AATATGGACTAAAAAAAGGAGATAATGCAAAATTAAAAAAAGAATTAAGTAAAGAAGTAAAAAAAATATTTAATAGTAAAATAGAAACTTATAAAGTAAAAAAAGGGCTAATAAGCACACAAGAGATAAAAGCAATAAGTGTAAATAATATAAATAAATGCTTAACTACTTATTATAATAAAATAATTAAAAAAGTAAATCAGAAAATGCCTGAAATAGGACAGACTGAAAGGCTAAAAGAAGAGTTATTAAAAGCAAAACAACAACACCAACAAGAAATACAAGAGTTGTCAAATATAATTGATAAAGAAATACAAGAGTATAACAAAGAATTACAAAAAACACTAAAAACTATTAAAAATGTAAAAGAAAAGTATAAAAAAGAATTGCACGAAAAAAATATGCTTATAAACCAATTAAGAAACAAAGTTAATAATTTAGAAAAAGAATTAGAAACTCTTAAACCTAAACAAAAATTTAAAGGGATTGACTTTTAATTTTTTCTCTTTTCCCTCGCAATAAATTCTTACCATTAAAGCCTATATATATAGATAAGAGTAAATTTTTTTTAATTTTAAGGGTTATAACCTAAATTATGGGAATAGGTTAAGATTTGCTTGCTTTACTTTTCGTAAGTGTTTGCTTTACTTTTCGTAAGTATATGCTTTACTTTTAAGAAAGTTTTTGCTATACTTATGTAAAAAAAAGGTGGTAAAATGGAAAAGAAAAAAGTTAGAAAAAAAACTCAGACTATTGTTGGAACTCAAAGATATATAAATGCAGATACAGGAGAAATACTTGAAACAACAGTAATAGAAAAAGAGATAGATAGAGATTTTAATTTTCATAAGATTTGGTTAAATGATTTAATGAGTGTTTTAAATCTAATCGGGGGTAAAAAATTAGATATATTAAAATATTTATTAAGTGAGATGAGAACACAAGATAATACAATAAGTGTAACTTATAGACAAATAGAAAAAGAATTAAATACAAGCCAAAAAACAATTGCTAAAACTATGAAAATATTACAGGAAGCAAACTTCATAACAAAAATACAAAACGGCTTATATATGGTAAATCCAGATGTAATTGTAAAAGGTAAGAGTGGAAAAAAAGATGCCTTGATGATTAAATATGTGGAGGCTAAAAAAAATGACATTACAACAACTTAAACAAATAGTTAGGATTGCTAATTATTTAGGGACTGAGGAAAAAGAAAAAGAGTTTTACATACATTCGCCCTTTCGCTCAGAAAAAACTCCCTCATTCAAAATAAATCCTATAAAAAATACTTGGTATGATTTTGGAGCAGGATTTGGGGGAACAATCCTTGATTTAATTATGCAGTTAGAAAATAAAGACACTAAACAAGCAGTTAAGAAATTGAGAGAGCTCGCAGGAGATACAACAAGTAATAGTTTTTTTTCTTTTCCCCAGCATAATCTTAACAAAGATAATCAATCAAATAAGATTATAGATTACGAAATAAAGCCTCTAAACAATCAAGCCCTTATAAAGTATCTACAAGATAGAAAAATTGATTATAGAGCCTCTAAACAACATTTAAAAGAGATTTATTACAAAGTTAGAGATAAAAGTTATTTCGGATTAGCATTTAGGAATAATAGCAAAGGTTATGAGATTAGAAATAAATATTTCAAAGGTGCAGTTGGAACAAAAGATATAACAACTATTCAAGCGGGGGAAAAGAAAAAAGAATGTGTGGTATTTGAAGGTTTTATGGATTTTTTAAGTTATTTAACTATCAAATCAAGCACGAATAAAGATT
>CAZEOW010000167.1:0-1792 GCA_964514005.1 uncultured Nautiliales bacterium | reverse complement strand
GCATTAAATTCTAAAAGAAAAGATGATTTAATGTTACTTACAAATATATATCCAGAATTTTCTATTAAAATCAATCCTTTGCAACATTACTATATGATAGATGAAGTTATAGACCATATTATGGCAGGAGTTCCAGCAGGAGATGACTTTTTCTATAATGTAGCAAAAGAAACTACCACAGCAATAGTTAGAAGTAGAATTTTATTAAGAAAATTTACAAAAAGTAATGAACCACTAAATTTTCAAGAGATAAGCAGTTATTGTTATTATGAAGGTTTAGAGCAATTAAAATCTAATGTGGAATCTGTCAATACAGATGATATGGAACTAAACATAGAAAGAGATTTTATCTTAAATCTATTAGAAAAAGTGTTATCATCTCCACAAGACTATTTTTCAAAAGTTTCATCTACATTAAGAACAACACTAACTATTATGACAAGTGGGAATATAGGTAAAGTTATAGGAAATGTTAAAACAAATAAATTTATTGATAGATTAGAAAGAGATGAGCCTATTATCCTTTATGTTATGACAGGTAGTTTATTATCAAGAGAATCAGCCCCTATCTTAAATAAAGTAACTCTATCAATGATTCAAGCCTCTATTGGTAGAATTTATTCAAGTGGTAAAAAATACTCACATAGATTAAATATCTTTATAGATGAAGCGGCGAGTGCAGTATATAAAGGTATTGAAACAATACCAGCACAAGGAAGAGGAGCAAATGTAAGTGTTACATTTATTACACAATCCCCAGCCGATATGATAGCCCAAATTGGGGAAGATAGTGCAAAAAGGCTTATGGATTTAACTTCAACAAAAATTATAATGAGATTAAATGAAGAAAATAGTGCAAGAATGATAGCAGGATATGGGGGTAAAATAAAAACATATTCTCCTATTTTAAGTTCAAATGGTGGGATTACTACAAGAGAAGTAGAAGAAGTAGCAATAAAGCCAGAAGATGTTTTGAGATTACAAAAAAGAGAGTTTTTTTATTTTGGATTTGAGGGGGAATTTAAGGGTAAAACTGCAAGAGTAGAGCCAACAGAGATAATGATACAAATGCCAAATGCTACTTCAAGAGGAGAAATTAGATGATAGATTTAGTAGGTAAAATAGTTACTTGGTTGTTAGTTGGACATTCAACAACATCTAAAATTATTAGATATATACTATTTTTTGTAATGGCGATATTATGTGTATTGGAAATAGCATTTTATAAAGAGTTTAACTATTTTTCATTAAAAGATTTATTTGCTATGCCTACTATAACTATATTATTTGAAGAAAATAAAAAAATTATAGGAATTATAGGTGCAATAAATACACTATTTTTTTTAATTGTTTATCTATTACAAGATAAAAAGATGAAAGAAAGAAAAAATTGTGGTTTAAGACAAATTGCATTAGAAGATATTGCAAGAATTTGGGTAGAGCAAGAACATTATAAACAAGTTATTAGAGAAGAATTAAAACAAGAAATGCCACCACCACAAAAAGAAACAAAAATTGTAATACCTACTTTTCAAACAGAAGGAGTTAAGTCATTTTTTAATGATACAATCATACCTTTTCAAAAAAATATAAGCGATTTAGGATTAGAGATTATTATTCAAGGATTAAAGATTTTAGAAGAGCATAAAGATACTCCAAGTGTAGTAAGTTATTATGAGGGGGATAATGAGTATAAAGACTTAAAAAATCAAATTACAACGAGTTTAAGTAGTTTTGATATATTAAAAAATATAAATTTATTACAACATACATTAAATGTAGCAAAAGAAAG
>CAZEOW010000166.1:0-1805 GCA_964514005.1 uncultured Nautiliales bacterium | reverse complement strand
GAAAACTTATGGGTGCAACTAATCCAAAAGAAGCAGAACCTGGAACAATTAGAGCTGATTTTGCTGATAGTATTGATGCTAATGCAGTGCATGGAAGTGATAGTCTTGAAAATGCTGAAATTGAAATTAACTTTTTCTTTGCAAAAAGAGAGATTGTTTAATTGAAAATAGAGCTTAGAAAAATCCCTTTTGAGAAGAGGGAATTTAAGACAAGTTTTAGTGGATTAACACTTAAAGGTATTTTTTATAAAGAAAATCAAAATATTGCTAAAATTGAAGCAAATTTAAGTGGAGAGATTGAAGTAGATTGCATAAAATGTGCAACCCCTTTTATGAGGGAAATTGATGAAGATTTAAAACTTATTATTACAGATAGAATTTATAATGGATTTGATGAAGAGTTTGATGTAATTGAAATTAATAGTCAAATTATTGATTTTGATGATATAATTACATCTGAAATTGAGTCTATTAAGTTAGATTTTGAAAATGTTTGCAAAAATTGCGAAATAATTGATTTAGAAATATAAGGAGAAAAAAATGGCAGTTCCTAAGAGAAGAGTTACAAAAACAAGAGCAGCAAAAAGAAGAACACACTACAAACTTAAAAATGTAGCAACAGTTACTAAATGTTCAAGCTGTGGAGCTTTTAAAAAACCTCATACTATTTGCCCAAGCTGTGGTGAGTATTAATGGTTAAAGTAGCTATAGATGCTATGGGTGGGGACTTCGGTCCTAAGCCTATTATTGAAGGTGTCACTCAGGCTTTAAAGGAAAAGAATTTTAAGCCTATTTTAGTAGGTGATGAAGAAGAGATAAAAAAATACTTACCTAAAAATTTACATAATAAAGTTAGTTTTATAAATAGCACTGATTATATCAAAATGGATGAGCATGCTACTGATGCCCTAAGAAGAAAAGAATCATCTATTTATAAAGCTATTGATTTAGTAAGAAATAACAAAGCTGATGCAGTAGTGAGTGCTGGGCATAGTGGTGCTACGATGAGTTTAGCAACTCTTAGAATTGGTAGAATAAAAGGTATTAAAAGACCAGCTATTGCTACTTTTATGCCTACTATTAAAAAAACATATGCTTTGGTTTTAGATGTAGGGGCAAATGTAGATAGTGATAGTGAAAATTTATATCAATTTGCTTTAATGGGTGAGATATATTCAAGAGAAGTTTTACATCATAATAATCCAAAAGTAGGACTTTTAAGTAATGGTGAAGAGGATGTAAAAGGAAATAGTGTTACAAAAGAGGCTTTTGTAAAACTTAAAAATACATCTACTTTTATTGGAAATGTAGAAGGGAATGATATTTTTAAGGGAAATGTAGATGTTGTAGTTTGTGATGGATTTGTAGGAAATATACTTCTTAAAACTAGTGAAGGGGTTGCAGATACGATAGTAACTCTTATAAAAGAGGAAGTTAGAAAATCTGGGCTTATTAGTAAAGTAGGAGCACTTTTAATGAGAAGAGTATTTAAAGCTCTTAAAAAATCTATCGATTATGCTGAATATGGTGGAGCTCCACTTTTAGGTGTAAATGGATGTGTGATTGTAAGCCATGGTAAAAGTAATGCAAAAGCTATAAAAAATGCGATTTTTCAAGCTATAAATTACACAGAAGCTGATATAACAGCAAAAATTGAAACAAAACTAAAAGGCTAAGTATGTATGCTAAATTTGCTTCAATTGGTGCTTATGTGCCAAAGAAAAAAGTAACAAATTTTGATTTAGAAAAAATAGTAGATACAAGTGATGAGTGGATAACTAAAAGAACAGGTATAAAAGAAAGAT
>CAZEOW010000165.1:0-1817 GCA_964514005.1 uncultured Nautiliales bacterium | reverse complement strand
TTTTGTAATGAAACTAATGGGAAAATAGTTATAGAAAAGATTGATTCTCATTTATGAACATATAAGAAGATTTAAGAGTTTATTAATTTTTAATGTAAAAATAGGAGATAAAATAGTATGTTTTGTCCGTTGGATTGTTGGGATGCGTGTGGAATAGAAATTAGTAATAATAAATTTACAGGTTCTTTTCTTTCTTCATACTTGTGTTGGAAACTTAATAATTATGATAGTTTTAAACGTGAAATTAACGCTAAATTTAATAGTAAGAATATTATGTTAAGTAAGGCACTCAATAAACTTTTTACTATTCTTAAAGAAACAGAACCTAAAAGAGTCCTTTTTATAAAGGGCTCTGGAAATATGGGCATTATGCAAAATGTAACTAAAATATTTTTTGAAAAATATGGAGCTACTTTTGCGGTTGGTTCTACTTGTGATGGAATTGGAGAAGAAGGTATTATAAAAGGGAGAGGAAAGTCTTTAATTCTTCCTTTATGGATAATAAAAAATTCAAAAAGAGTATTAATCTGGGGGAGAAATCCGGCTGTTACTAATATTCATCTTTTAAAACTTATTCGAAATAAAAAAGTTTTTGTTATTGACGTAGTTAAAACAAAAACTGCAAAAATGTTTGATTATTTTTTAATAAAACCTAATAGTGATTACTTTTTGGCAATTTTATTAGCTCAGGAGGTTATGAAAAAAGGACTTATTAAAAGAAGAGATGGAAATAATTTTAGTAAATATAAAAGACTTGTATTTAGTTTTAGTAAAGAAGAATTAATGCAAAAAACAGGAATAGATAATGAAAAGTTAAACTTTCTTGTAAATTTTATAAAAGATGGAGCAGTTGTTTTAACAGGTCTTGGGGTAGCTAAATGTAAAGAGTGTGCTAAGAGTGTAAGGGCTATTGATAGTCTTTTTTTTATGTTGGATTTTTTTGGTAAAAATGATAGAGGTGTGGCATTTCTGGGTAGTAGTGGGTATGGGTTAAATAATCCATTTAAATTTGTTCACAAAAATACTTCTTCACTTTTTGATATAAATCTTGATAATTTTGATACTGTTTTTATACAAGGAGCAAATCCGCTTATAAGTTTTCTTAATAGGAAAGAGTGGAATAAATTAAAAGATAAAAAAACTATTGTTTTTGGTAAATATTATGATGAAACCGCTAAAATAGCAACTCTTTTTATTCCAACAAAAGAGTTTTATTCAAAAAAGGATATAAGAGGAAGTTATTTTCATGAATATGTTCTTGTAAATAAAAATAGTAAAAAGGATTATGGAATAAGTGAATATGAGTTAACTGATTATTTAATGAAAAAATTTTCTTTTAGTGGTTTAAGAGATGAGGATATATATATAAATGAAATATTAAATTCTAACTTAGAAAAAATAACAGATACATTATATAAAAAAAGAATATTTGATAATCCGCCGTATTTAGAAGGCTTTTTTACAAATGATAAAAGGTTTAATTTTTTAGAGGAAAAATTTAATTATAAGGAAAAGTCATTTGAAGTAGTAACTGCAAAGAGTGAAAAAGCACTAAATTCTCAGTTTCAAAGAGAAGAGTATATTTATATAAATTCGATATATAAAGGAATAATATTGGATTATCAAGAGGGAAAAATTAATTATTCTCGGCTTCCTTGTATGCTAAAATGGATAATTGATAATAATTTGCAAAATAAACTTAACTATTCTAATGATATTGCTAAAAATATAATCTTTGCAAAAGGGGGAGCTATTATAAATGCATTTTTAAAAGCAAGTGGTATGAATGGGTATTATGAACTTAGTTAAAAAAGGGA
>CAZEOW010000164.1:0-1825 GCA_964514005.1 uncultured Nautiliales bacterium | reverse complement strand
GGACCTGCAAAAAGAGATGTAACTCCAGAAGCCACAAAAGAAGTAATTGAAAAAGAACTACCCGGTTTTGGAGAACTTATGAGAATGCACTCTTTACAATATGTTCCAACTGCCATTTTATCAAGAAGTATAGCAGGAGTAATTGAAAATAGCTTTATCCTAAATTTACCAGGCTCCCCAAAAGCTATAAGAGAAAATCTCGAAGCTGTATGGAGTGCTATACCTTATACAGTTGATTTAATAGAAGGAGAATATATAGAATCTCCTAATGCATTTAGACCAAAAAAATCAAAGTAAAGCTTCAATTTTGTTTTCAAGTTCTCTGATTTTTCTTCTTAATTGTTCATTTTCTATCCTCATTTGAGAATTTCTATTTTTAACTGTTTTTAATTCATTTTTAAGCTTAGTAACCTCTTCATCTAAAAGTTCTAAATTTCCAAGAGACCTTTGCAATTGAATTTGATACTTTTTTAATAAAATTTCAGCATCCATTAAGGATGCTTTTAAATGTTTTCTCTTCTCTTCTGTCTTTTCCCATAAATGTTTATAATAAAACATTTTAAAAGTTAAAAACAAAACTAAAACTATTACAAAAGTTAAAAAAATCCAGTTAAATATCAATCTTTTTTACCCTTTTTTCGTGTCTTCCACCCTCAAACTCTGTGTCAAGCCAAGCTTGTAAAATTGATTCAATTTCACCAAGACCAACAATTCTTGCACCAAAACATAAAATATTTGCATTATTATGAAGTCTTGCCATTTTTGCCGTATAGTAATCGTGACAAAGTGCAGCTCTAATTCCTTTGTGCTTATTTGCAGCTAAGCTCATACCAATACCACTTCCACAAATTAATATACCCATTGTGCCAGGATTATTTTTTACAGCCTCAGCTACTTTATGAGCAAAATCTGGATAATCTACACTTTCATTAGAATAAGTTCCTAAATCTTCTACTTCTATCCCTCTCTTTTGCAAATATTCAATTACAAACGGTTTTACTTCAAATCCGGCATGATCCGTTCCTATAAAGTATTTCATTTTTATCCCTTTTTTTATAAAATTATAACAAAAAAGGTTAAAAATGAAACTTGGAGTAAACATCGACCATATTGCAACTTTAAGAAATGCAAGAAGAATAAATGAACCTGATCCTTTAATGGCTTTACAAATCTTAAAAGAAGCAGGAGCTAATCAAGTCACTATTCATCTTAGAGAAGACAGACGCCATATAACAGATTTTGATGCAAAAAGAATTTGTGAAAATAGTTTTCTACCTGTAAATATGGAGTGTTCTATTAATCCAGAAATTATTGATATCATCTGCGAATTAAAACCTCACAGAGCAACACTTGTGCCTGAAAAAAGAGAAGAAGTTACGACTGAGGGCGGACTTGACGTTATAAAATTTGGAAAAGAAATAAAAGAAGCTATAGAAAAATTACAAAAAAGAGGTATTGAAGTTTCTTTGTTTATCGACCCGGATTTTGAGCAGATAAAAAAATCTGCCGAAATTAATGCCCAAATGATTGAACTTCATACAGGAAAATATGCTAATCTTCATCTTGCATTAAATACAAATATCAATCACACACCTTTTAAAATTTATGAAAACTATGAAAGAAATGTTTTAAAGCAAATGCTTGAAGATGAATTGATTTTAATTAAAGATGCTGCAAAACTTGGAGTAGAATTAGGCCTAGAAGTAGCAGCAGGACATGGACTAAATTACCAAAATGTTAGAGAAATAGCTGCAATAAAAGAAATTTGTGAGCTTAACATAGGTCATTCAATAATAGCAAATTCAGTTTTCTTAGGATTAAAAGA
>CAZEOW010000163.1:0-1874 GCA_964514005.1 uncultured Nautiliales bacterium | reverse complement strand
TACTAAATTAAATCTTCCTATATTAAGAAAATGTTTTAATAATGAATCAATTGTAGATACTGTAATAGGTTTAGTAAAAGTTTTATTTAAAAGATAATCACTAAATTCATTATAATCTTCTTGAAATTTTGCTTCTAATATAGATTTTGCAGATGAATGTATTAAACCACAATTATCTTTACTAAAATACTCTACTACTCTATCAAAAAGTTTATTTGAAGTTGTTTGAGTTGGTAAAGTATAAATGATTTTTGAATATCTATTTTGTAAATTATTTATTGCCCACAATAATGATGCTTCTGTTTTTCCTTCCCCTGTTGGGATTTCAATCAATACAGAACTATTTGTATTAAAGGCCTTTTCTTGAAACTCTTTTAGTTTAAAATCAAAAATATCTTTTTTTGGTAATTGCTCAAAACTAACTTTTATATCCTTATTTTCAAATTTAGCACTTGCTCTCCAATCGGCTATATTTAATACTCCTAATAGATAACAATATAAAATTTTTAGTTTTTCTTTTGAATGTATATATTTTAAATCATCTTCTATTGCTTTTAATTCTATTCCTATATCTTTATCAACTTCAAATTCAAAATTATATTCACACTCTTTTTGAAAAATGTTTTTATAAACATCTTTATATTTATAAAAAAACTCTTTTGCTTGTGGTAAATATGTCCAATCAACATCTCTTTTTTTATAAGGAAATAGAGTATGATGAGATAAAACAACCAATAATAATAAATTTATATAAACATCCCCCTCTAAAAACTCAAAATCACAAATATCTACTAACACGGAAGCTGAATACAATGAATGATAAGATTGATGAGTATTATTTTTGATGCTTTCTTGAAACTCTTTTGTGGCTTTGCCTATATCGTGAAAATATGCACTAAAAAAAATTAAATCTTTTATTTTATCCTCAGGAAAAGAGCATAAAGTAGATATTTTTTTAATAATCTTTTCTTCTTGTATTATTTCAATAGCTTCTTTTACAACTAATAAAGTATGCTCTTCTAATGTTTGAAAATTATTATCTTTTCGTTTTGCTATGATATTAGTAGAATAAAAGTCCATTATTCAACTCTTCATCAATAAAACTCTTAACATTATCCTTTTCATCAAACTTGATTTCACAATTAAAAAAATCTACTTGTTTTTGTTCTTCGATTACCTCTTTTGATACTCTTTTATCCTTTTGAAATGCTGTAAATTTAACCGGAACACTATTTACAATAGGTATTTCAACTCTTTTATTACAATCTTTAATATAAACTTTGTAGTTATATCCTCTATCTATAAAAATAGAATTTATCTTTTTATCGCTATTTTCTTTTACATTTATTTCTTTTACATTTTTAATTAAAACTAACTCGTCATCTAATCCAAGCGATGGAACATTTTTAGGTTCTTTTAGATTATTTAAAAATTCTTCATAAAGAGTTTTATTATCTATTTTTAGATAAATGGTATATTTTGGTAAATATAAAAACTCTCTTATTACTACATTTTTACCATTATTTCTTTTGATATATGTTTTATATGTCCATAAATCTTTGTTTTTACTCTCAAAAGAGTTTATCACAACTGATACATCTACTTTGTCTTTATTTAAAATATCAAAAAATTCTTTTTCATTTTTTAAAGATATATTGCATAACATCCCAATAATAGTAGGTTTTGGTGGGGCTAAAAAAGTTTTATGATATTTTTTATAAAATGGAATTCTAAAAGAGTTTTTTAACCCCTCAACCTCAAATCTTATAATTTTCATCTATTTTTCCCCTTTTCTTAAAGAAATAGATTATTATTTCTTAATAAAAACTTTTTGCTTTATCAATCGCCTCAGATACAGATGTAACATTTTCAAA
>CAZEOW010000162.1:0-1903 GCA_964514005.1 uncultured Nautiliales bacterium | reverse complement strand
AATATAAATAAATAAAACTTAAAATTAAAAACAGTATATAAATAGCTTTATTTGCAATAATAGCTGAAGTAATAAAACCAGGGATAATCAATAAAATAAGAGCATAATTTGTTTTTTTTAAAAATTTTTTACTAAGTTGCATAAATAATAAAAAACTAAAAAAAGCTACTATAATTTGAGGAAACCTTAATGCAAAATCATTTTTTCCAAATAGAAAAAAAGAAAATTTTAGAATATATTCTAAAGGTTTAAAATGCAAAATACCTTCTACATCTACAATTGAAAAAGATAAAAAATTAACAGAATAATAAAGTAAAAAAAAGAAATAAAAAATTACTAAAATTATCATAATTTTAAAAAGTTATTTAAAATCTCTTTTCCATATTCACTCATAATAGACTCTGGATGAAACTGAACTCCATAAATTGGCCTATCTTTTACTCTAAGAGACATTATTTCATTATCATCTAAGGAAAAAGAAGTAGGAATAATATTATCTGGCAAATTATCAGGATTTGCTACTAAAGAATGATATCTAGTAACTCTAAAACTATCTGGCAAGTCTTTAAAAATATCATCTTTTATAGTAATTTTAATATTAGAAGTCTTTCCATGCATTAAATTTTTAGCTTCTATTATTTCTCCTCCAAATGCATAAGCAATAGACTGATGCCCAAGACATACTCCAAGAATAGGCCTATTTACTTTTTTTATAACATCTACACTTACACCTGCTTCCTTAGGAGTTGATGGACCAGGAGAGATAATAATCTTCTCAGGATTAAGCTTTTTTATCTCTTCCACACTTAATTCATCATTTCTTATAACTTTTAAATTTGCACCAAGCTCAAGGCAATATTGAACGATATTATAAGTAAAACTATCATAATTGTCTATCATTAAAATCATTAACTGCCTTTTTTTAAAAAATTATATTAAAATTTCAATAAAAAGGGAATTAAATTGGAAAGAATTAATAATCTAAAAGAAAAGATAAAAGATAAAATAATAACTCTTGAAACTACACCACCAAAACTACCTACTCTTGATATTATGCTTGAAAAATTGGAAAAAAGCGAAGCTTATAAATATGTGGATGGATTTTCAACAACAGATTGCCCTTTAAGTAAACTTAAATACAATTCAATAATTGCCGCTTTTAGACTGCAAGAAAAATTTAAAAAGCCCGTAATAGCTACAATGAGTATGAGAGATAGAAATAAAATTGCTCTTCAAAGTGATTTATTAGGAGCAAATGATTTAAATGTAACTCATATACTAGCTCTTACAGGAGATCCAGCAAAAATGTCTGATCAGCCAAATACAAAAGGAGTAGTAGAAGGAAGTAGTATATTACTGCTTGAAATTATAAGAGCGTTTAATAATGGAATGGACTATAGTGGAAAAGAATTCAAAATTAAACCAAAGCCAATTACCCCTTTTGCTGTAAGTAACTCTTATGCTAAAAATTTTAATAGCATAGAAAAAAAGATAGCAAAAAAGATTAA
This sequence comes from uncultured Nautiliales bacterium, assembly GCA_964514005.1. Taxonomy (GTDB): domain Bacteria; phylum Campylobacterota; class Campylobacteria; order Campylobacterales; family Nautiliaceae; genus CAZEOW01. The sequence continues at coordinate 395 of CAZEOW010000162.1, read as the reverse complement.
AAATTATGCAGTAGGTATTATAACTCAACCAATATTTGATCCAGAAATTGCAAAAAAACTGATTCAAATTAATAATAGCATTACTAAAGAATTTAATGATGAAAGAAAAGAGGCTCAAATAATATTTGGATTTTTCCCAATTACAAAATTAAAAACTGCTCAATTCTTAAAAGCTCATGTACCGGGAATTTTTGTTCCAGATAGTTGGATAGAAAAACTTATAAAAGCTCATAAAGTAAGCGAAGAAGAAGAGTATAAAGTAGGAATAGAACTTTCTAGAAAACTATTTAATAAACTCAAAAAAATTAACCCAAGAATCCATATAATGACTGCTAATAGATTTGAAATAGTAAAAGAGTTATTCTAACAACACTGACTAAATAAACTGAAATAAT
>CAZEOW010000161.1:0-1913 GCA_964514005.1 uncultured Nautiliales bacterium | reverse complement strand
ACATATTACACCAGATATAGATGAGGTTGAATTAATTACTTCAAATACTCTTTATAATTATGCAAATCCTAAAGTTATATGGTATGTAAAAGGAGGCAATTTAATTAGACTTGAGAAGATTAAAGAAAAAGAGATGTATTATACTTTGGATTCTTTTCAAAGAAATGTTAAAATTTTTAAAATTTATAGAAAAAATGGAAAATTTTTAGTTTTTGTAAATAATAAATTTTTTGAGTTTATAAAGGATTTTAATGAAAGTAAAAATATTAAACACAAATTATAGGCCAACTGATATTGCTGTTGCAAGTGCAAGAAGCTGTTATTTTTCAAAACATATTGTAACTCCTGAAGAAGTGACAAATTGGAATAAAAAAAATACTCTTTTAAATTCAATTTTTAAAGCAGGTCATCATACGACATTAATGCATTATCATTTTACTATTTTAATTGAGGGAATGAGTAGACTCTTAATTTGGAGACTTTTACACTCTCATCCTTATTATAATTCAGAACAAGTCTCTCAAAGATATGCAAGAATGAGTATTAATAATTTTACTTATCCAAAAAATGCAAATAAAGAGTTGTGGGAGAATTATTATAAAAAGATGTTTTTTTATTATGAAACTTTAATAGAAAAACTAGCTCCTAATATTGAAGAGATATTACCTAAGTTTAAGAAAAAAGAAGCAGTAAAAAAAGCTCAAGAATTTGCAAGATATCTTTTACCAATGGGTATGAATGCTCATCTATATCATACTATTAATGTAATTACTGCATTAAGATATATAAGTGCTTTAAATGTTTTACCAGAAGCAAAAGAAGAAGCAAAAGAGTTTATAGATTTATTAGAAAAAGAGATGATAAAAATTGATAAAGATCTAAAACCTTTAATAGATTTTGCAAAAACTCAAAAATCTGTTTTTGATGTAAATATTGAAAAAATAAAAAAAAGACATAATATAAAAAATGAAAGAGTAAAGGTTTTTGATGTAGTGGATTATGATTTTTCTTTAAATGAAAATTATGCTGGAGTTTTAAGAGTTAGTAATATATTTTTAGATGAATCTATTTTAGGAAGTTTTAATTCCTATATTAAATTATCTCTCTCTGCTGATGCTCAAAATCAAAGACATCGCCGTTCATATGCAATAAGACCAAAACTTGAAGATATATATAAAAGAGATTTTTATATTCCTCCTATTATTCAAAATAGAGCAAAAGATATATATTTAAAAGCAATAGATGTTTCTTATGAATTTTTTGAAAAACAAAAAGATGAATTAGGCTTTTCAGAAGCTTCATATGCACTTTTAAATGCTCATAATATTGAAATTATTGAACATAACGATTTTAATGCTTTTGCTCATAAGGCTCAAATGAGACTTTGTTATAATGCCCAAGAAGAGATTTTCGATATTGTGTATCAACAAGTAAAACAATTAAAGCAATTAGGAAAAGTAGCTGATAATTTTCTTCCTCCTTGTAGTATAAGATATAAACAAAATATTAAACCTATATGCCCAGAAGGAGAGAGATTTTGTGGTATTAAAGTATGGAAGCTAGATTTTAGTAAATATGATAGGATAATTTAATTTTTAAATTTTTTTAAATACTGTTAAAATCTCTTGACATAAAAAAATTTTTTCTTTATAATTTCGGTCACATAAAGCCGGCGTAGCTCAGTTGGCTAGAGCAGCTGATTTGTAATCAGCAGGTCGGGGGTTCGAGTCCCTTCGCCGGCTCCATGATTTTCAGCGTTTGACCAGTTAAGGTGGGGTTCCCGAGTGGCCAAAGGGGACGGGCTGTAAACCCGTTGGCGTTCGCCTTCGTAGGTTCGAATCCTACCCCCACCACCACGATGACGGGGTCCCCAAAAAGTGTAAGCACTTTTTGGGGTACTCGTTGTGCGGGCG
>CAZEOW010000160.1:0-1955 GCA_964514005.1 uncultured Nautiliales bacterium | reverse complement strand
GTAAGAGTTGTAAATTCATAATTTGCTATTTCTGGTCTTGCATTGCTAAGAGTGCTAATTAAAGTAGATTTTCCAGCATTTGGAAATCCAACAAGTCCTACATCTGCAATAAGTTTTAATTCCATAATAATTTCAAGCTCTTTTCCTTCTTCTCCTGGCTGGGCATATCTTGGGACCTGATTTCTTGGACCTCTAAAATGCCAATTACCAAGTCCACCTTTTCCACCCTCAATTAAAACTTTTCTATCACCATCTTCTTTCATATCAAGTAAAATTTCTCCCGTTTGAGCATCTTTTATAATAGTCCCAGGCGGTACTTTTAAAATTAAATCCTCACCATTTTTGCCATGTTTTTTCTTCCCTTCTCCCGGACGACCATTTTTAGCTTTTAATAATTTTTTACCTTTAAAATGGGATAATGTATTTGTATTTTTATCGCAAATAACTATAACATCTCCCCCTTTTCCTCCATCACCACCATCAGGCCCTCCTTTAGCAATAAATTTTTCTCTTCTAAAACTTACACATCCAGTCCCACCTTTTCCAGATTTTACTCTTAGCTTTACAAAATCAACAAACATACAATACTCCTATGCAATTTTTATTGTAATTGTAACAAAAACTTAAAAAAAACTTAAAAAATTTTCAAGAAGGTTATTTTAAAAGAAAGAAAAAAGAGGAATTAATCTTTTGTAGGATATACAGAAACTTTTTTTCTCTTTTTATCTTTAATTTCAAATTTTACATATCCATCAATTAATGCATAAATAGTATGGTCTTTCCCTATTCCTACATTATTTCCCGGATGAACTTTTGTTCCTCTTTGTCTAATAATAATATTTCCTGCTCTTACAAATTCTCCACCAAATTTTTTAACGCCAAGTCTTCTTCCAGCAGAGTCTCTATTGTTTTGAGTTGAACCTTGTCCTTTTTTGTGTGCCATTTCTTCTCCTTACGCTACAATTTCTTTTACTCTAACTCTTGTAATATCTCTTCTAAATCCTCTTTTTTTCTTAGAATCTTTTCTTCTTCTTTTTTTGAAAATAATTACTTTTTTACCTCTTGTATGATTAATTACTTCTAAAACTACTTTTGCTCCATCAACTACAGGAGTACCTATTTTAGTTTCATCACCTTTTACAAGTAAAACATCATTAACTTCAATTTCACTTTTTGGCTCTACATCGATTCTATCAAGATCTAAAATATCTCCTACTTTTACTTTATATTGTTTTCCGCTATGTTTAATAACTGCATACATAATCTAACCCTTTATTGGTTTTTTAGTGTGAAATATTACCCACATTCCCTTAAAAAAAGCTTAAATTAAGTTTTTTTTAAGATTCTAAAATTGCTATACACTCAATTTCTACTTTAGCACCTTTTGGAAGCTCTTTTACAGCAACCGTACTTCTTGCAGGTTTGTGAGAAAAATACTTGCCATACACTTCATTTACATCATTAAAATCATTAATATCAGATAAAAAAATTGTTGTTTTTACAACATTTTCTATCTTTGCACCAGCTTCATTTAAAACTGCTTTTAAATTCTCACAAACTTGTCTTGTTTGAGTTTTTACATCTTCATCTAAAAACTCTCCATCTGCAGTTAAAGCTATTTGACCAGAAGTAAATATCATATTACCTACTTTAATAGCTTGAGAGTAAGGCCCTATTGCTTCTGGAGCATTTTTTGTATAAATTTTTTGCATTTAATCTCCTTTTTTTTGATGTATTATATCAAGTATTTTACGAGTATGAACCCTTCCTATTTCTATAAGCTCAACTGCCCTATAAAATTCATACCATTTAGCAATATTCTCTGGAAAAGTTATTTCAATATCAGGCACATATTCAGCCTTTCTATATCTAAAAATTGTAGACATCATTAGATCTATTGACAAGTTTGTATCATTATCATCATTTTCAAAAAGTTTACTCCAAATCTCTTCTAA
>CAZEOW010000159.1:0-1956 GCA_964514005.1 uncultured Nautiliales bacterium | reverse complement strand
AGATAGACTTATATATTTAAGAAGTTTTTAAGGTGTTTTTAGTTAAAATACTTTCGACAATTGAAAGTTATTTACACAAAATGCTAAGCGGTCTCAAGCGGTCTCCACAAAATGGTAAGCGATCTCCCCCTATCTGGTAAGGGTATTCGTTTGGGTCTTTATCCCCCTGCTATTATATTGATTTATAAAATAATCCTCCTCAAATTTTGTTATTTCCTGTATGGTCTTATTATCTAATCTTAACTTGTTTTTAAGTCTGTTCTGAATATCTTGTATATGGGTGTTATATTTCTCTTTTGTGTCATTTATTATTATAATCGCCTTGCTTATGGCTTCCTCTTGCTCTTGTAGTTGTTGCACTAACTCTTGCAGTTGCTGTTGGTATTGTTGTTCTAACTCTTGCTTGGCTTCCTCTTTCGCCTCCTTTTTTTATCTCCTCTATCTCTTTTTTTGTTTTTAATAATTCCTCTTTTAGCCTTTCTACTTCCCCTATTTTACGGGCTTTATTTACTACTTTATTTATATTTTTTATTAGTTGTTGTTTATCCAGTAGCACCCTTTTTTTACTCGTAAAAAACCCTGTTTTTATTTTAAATTCTTTTCCTTTTGCTAATCCATAGTATAGCCTTTCTTTTAGTTCATCGTTGCCCCCTTTTTTTAGTTCATATTTTTGCCCTACCTCTCTCTCAAAATCCTTTAACAAATAATTTAAATTAGTTAGATTTTTGTCTTTCAGTCCCCTCTGGTTCCATTTTTTTAAAATATTATTAAAGTAACTAAATGTAATGTGTAGGTGTGGTTTCCCCTCGTCCATATGCACTACACTTGATAAAACCTCCTGCCCCTCAAATTTGTTTTGTAACCAATCGTTGGCTTCCTGTAAATAATTTATATAATCTTTATTTTCCCACCCCTCTATCTTGCTACAATCAATCAAAATTTCATATGCAAATGCACTTCCCTTTTTTAGTCCCCTTTTTAGTTTTTCTTTTTGCTTTTCATCCTCTATTCCTTCATTTTTCTTTTTAGTTTTTACATTTTCTTCTTTGATAATTTGGTTGGCTGTATCTATTAACACACTTGCACTTTTATATTTTAGGGGGCTTAATATAATATTATTTTTGCTCTTGGTTGTGTCAATATTTGGTCTGTTTTTATAATTCCTGTTTCTGTGGTTATGCCCTGCTATCTTATTTTTATGCTCCTCTGCCGTTTTGATTTTTCTAAATCCTATTACAAAATAATTGTTCATAATTATCTCCTTTATTTTTTTCTTTTTCCCTCGTGGGGGTTGAGGGGGTCTCCCCCCACACACATATAAGCCAGGTTTTTACCTGCTTATGTTTTGTGTGTAATACATAAGTAACTTATGCTATATACTATTTATATAAAAAGGTAAAAACATAGATTGATTTTATAAAAAAAAAGATGTTGCTGGGGAATAAAAAAAAAAGCGGTGTGGAACTTGTTGTAAGTTTGTTAGCCCTATATGGTCGTTTGCCATTACACACCGCCCCCAACCGATTAGGGCGGGTAGATTATTAAAAGGGTATATCTCCGTATTTGTTATCAAATTCTTGTGCTTGTTTTACCCATTCTTCATTTTGTTCTATGTGTTGTATTAGATTATAATTTATTTTGTTCAACATATCTTTTGCAAATTTTAGTTTTGTTAATATATTATTTATTGTTAAATAAATGTCTGGAATGTGATGACATTCTGTTTGTATTTCTTTTAAGAGAGGTATTATTTCATTTATTCTGTTTAATAAATTATTATCTTTTAAATCTCTTATGAATAAAAAACTTTGCGTATGGTCGTAACTGATTAGCATTTGGTTAATTGTTATATTTTTTTGTAGTATCTTGTTTGTTAATGTTCTATTATTTAAGTGTTCTGTTAGTGTATTTGCAAAAATATTTAATGTATTGTAGCTATTAGATGTAAATTTTTCA
>CAZEOW010000158.1:0-1974 GCA_964514005.1 uncultured Nautiliales bacterium | reverse complement strand
TCTACTATTGCTTCACCTGAATGGATAAGTTTTGCATTAAAATAATTTCTTAAATATTTATCCAAAAGTGGGAAATGGGTACATCCTAAAACTACAATATCTATATCTTTTATACCTTTAAAATAATAATCAAACACATCATATATTATAACCTCATCAAAAACTTCCTCTTCTACAATAGGCACTAATAAAGGGGTAGCAATAGCAGTAATGTTTTTGTATCCAAGATTTTTAAGTCCTATTTGATAAAGGTTTGAATTAATTGTAGTTTTTGTACCTATGATTAAAATATTATCATTTTTATTTGCTTGTTTTTGAACTGCTTGTATTCCTGCTTCAATAACACCTACAACTTCAAAATTAGCTTCTTTTCTAAGCTCTGGTAAAGCACAGCTACTAACACTATTACACGCAGTAATTAAAAAATTAATATCAAAATTTTTAAGAAATTCTAAAGATTCAAGTGAATATCTAATGATAGTTGATTCATTTTTGCTTCCATATGGAACTCTTGCAGTATCTCCAAAATAGATAATTTCATCAAAAAGTTTAGCTTGATAGATAGACTTAGCGACTGTTAAGCCACCAACTCCACTATCAAAAATCCCAACTCTAGATATCATTCATTGCAGCCAAAAATTCTTTATTATTTTTAGTTTTAAGCATTTTGCTATATAAAAGTCTTAAAGCTTCCACTTCTTCCATATCATTTATTATATTTCTAAGAGCCCAAATTTTTGCTAAAGTTTCAGCATCAAGAAGTAATTCTTCTTTTCTTGTTCCTGATTTAATAATATCAACTGCTGGATAAAGTCTTCTATTTGCTATTTTTCTACTTAGGACTACTTCCATATTTCCTGTCCCTTTAAATTCTTCAAAAATAACTTCATCCATTCTACTTCCTGTCTCAATAAGTGCAGTAGCAATAATAGTAAGACTTCCACTCTCTTCAAGATTTCTTGCCGCTCCAAAAAATCTTTTTGGTTTATGTAAAGCATTTGCATCAACCCCACCACTTAATACTTTTCCACTACTTGGTGTTGCTGTATTATATGCTCTTGCAAGTCTTGTAATACTATCAAGTAAAATTACTACATCTTTTCCCATCTCCGCCATTCTTTTTGCTTTTTCTATCACTATTTCAGCTACTTTTATATGGTTACTTGCTGGTTCATCAAATGTAGAAGCATAAACTTCCCCTTTTACACTTCTTTCCATATCAGTAACCTCTTCTGGTCTTTCATCAATTAAAAGCACAATAAGCTCAATTTCTGGATGATTATGTGTAATTCCATGAGCAATATCTTTTAAAAATTCTGTTTTACCACTTCTTGGAGGTGCTACAATAAGCCCTCTTTGCCCTTTTCCAACTGGTGCAAAAAGGTCTATCACTCTTCCTGTAAGTTTTGTAGCATTATATTCAAGTTTGATTTGTTCTTGTGGATAAAGTGGAGTTAAGTTTTCAAAAAGTGGTCTTTTTTTACTCTCTTCTGGCGGAAGATAATTAATAGCTTCTATTTTTAATAATGCATAATATTTCTCAGCATCTTTTGGAGGTCTTACTTGTCCTGTTACGATATCCCCTGTTCTTAGGGCAAATCTTCTAATTTGTGTTTGTGAAACATATGTATCATTTGCAGAATCTGTAAAATTTTTACCTAAACTTCTTAAAAACCCATATCCATCTGGCATAATTTCTAAAATACCTGTAAATAAAATATATCCACCTTGGCTTACTTGATTTTTAAGAATTTCAAACATTAAATCTTTTCTATGAAACTCTTGTGGATTTTCTATTCCAAGCTCTTTTGCTATATTTGTAAGTTCTTCGATTGATTTTTTTTGTAAGTCTTCGATAGTATAACCCTCTACCGGTATATGTGTTCTTTGTTTTTTTTGATTATTTTGACTCATTACTATCCTTGTAGTTAATTTTTAAGCACGAAAAAGGAGTGCATTTTGTAGTAAATTATA
>CAZEOW010000157.1:0-1978 GCA_964514005.1 uncultured Nautiliales bacterium | reverse complement strand
AAATTTTAATATAAAGGATTTTAAATATGAGAGTAATATCATCGTTTTTGGTTTTCTTATTACTGCAGTCATCTTCATCATTTGCGTGTAAAACTCGCCGTTATATTCAACGAACTATGATAGACTTTTTTTAAAATAAAATCTATAAAGACGACAATTAGTTTTTTATCGCCCTGAAATATGGGCAACAATTACATTCAATTAATTAAAAAAGAAAACTTTAAGTTTATTATAACTTTGCTATAAGTAAAAAAGATTATAATCTATTTATGAAACCTATTCAATTTTTAAGTAATTCTGCACAGATAAATAATATTGTTAAGGGTTTGACTTTAAGTAAATCTCTATTTATTTCGGCTATATTGATAGGGGAAACTCATACAGGGAAAAAAACACTTGTAAAAAGTGTATTTCCAAAACGGAGATTTATAAATGGAAAAAACCAAGATGAGCTAATGGAGGTATTGAAAAATTCTGAAGAGGTCATTATATATAATTTTGAGATGATTAATGATGTAGAGTCTTTAAATTTTGAAAATAAGAGAGTAATTGCTATTGCAAATAGAGTTAAAAATAGTGCTATCATAGATAGAAAATTCGCATTTATATATAAAATGCCTCCATTAAGAGATAGAAAAGAGGATATAGAGTTACTTATTAACTATTTTATCAATGATATTAAAAAAGAGTTGATGATAAGTGGTAACTCTATTAAGTTTGATTATAACAATGTAGATTTGAAAGATAATATTAAGTCCTTAAAGGCTTCTATTTATAAAAAACTTATATTGGATAATTTAACAAAAAAAGAGATTGAAAAGATACTGTTTGACTATCTATATAGAGAGTTGGGTGGAAATAATGCTTATAGGGAGCAGTTGCCACTTTTTGAAAAACCTTTAATTAAGGCTGGTTTGAAGAAATTTAAGTCGCAACTTAGATTGTCCTCTGTTTTAGGTTTAAATAGAAATACCCTAAGGAAAAAAATTTATGAACTTGGTATTGACTGATTTTAAGTTTTTTATTGAATATGATGCAAATCCTTTTATACTTTTTAATTCAGAAGGCAAAATAGTGTATCTCAATTCAAGTGCAGAGATATTAATGGGTTCTTGTAGTAGAAAAAAACTGTTTAATATTGCTCTTTCTTATGCCCCTAAAAAGTTTGGGTTTAAAAAAAGTTTAATTGATTTATCCTTTGGATATTTTGAGTTTTACGCCATTAATGTCTTATATGAGAATGAAGAGGAGATAGGAATACATCTTTATAATAAGCCGAGAATTAAGATAAATAGTCTAATCCATTTAGATGGATACTCTGAGACAGATATTAATTTATTATTTGAGGCAAATATAGAACTTTTTAAAATGCAATATAGTGGAAATCTACAACTTATTACGGATTATGAACTTCCGAAACTTTATATTCATCAAAATAATTTTTCATTTTTAATTCGTAAAATTTTTGAGCAGATGAAACTCTCTCCAAGCATACTTATTAAAATAACAATTAAAATTGGTGAACTTTTAATTGTAAATGGAAAAAAATATCCTATTATTCTATTCTCATTCAAAGCCAACAATAGAAATAGAGAGAAAGATAGTGAAATAATGGATATTGCAACCAACAACTATATAAATGCACATTTTAGTAGAGATTTAATAATCTTAGAGATACCTGCAATTAATTAAGCTCAAATTCTATTTGATGATTATTTTCTTACTCCACGACATAAAGAAAAAATATGTTAAACTTATAAAAAAGTAAAAAAAAATGGAAACCAAAAAAGAATTAAAAGAAGTATTTGCAAAATATTACAAATGGCATGGACAAAGAATAGATATATTAGAGAAGTTTATAAGTGGATTAATAAGAAGTCGTAGTGTGAATTTGCAAAAAGTAGCAGAGAGCATGAAGGGGAGAGCAAAAGTAGAGTCAAACTATAGAAGAATCCAACGGTTATTTAAAGAACAAACA
>CAZEOW010000156.1:0-2030 GCA_964514005.1 uncultured Nautiliales bacterium | reverse complement strand
AAAAATTCCTATTTTAAACTCTTTAATTATTTTAAAAAATCTTACAAGACTTTTAACTTTAACTCTTACATTAGTAAAAAGTGGAATAAATTTTATAGATAGCATTATCCTAGCTTCAAATACAATTGATAATTTAGAACTAAAAAAAATTATAAATAAAGCACTAAAAGATGTAAAAGAAGGAAAACGACTATCAAGTGCTCTTTATAAATACTCTTTTCCAGATAAAAGCTTTATCGATTCTATTGCACTTATAGAAGATACAGCAAAAGCTAAAGAGATTTTAGAAAACTTAAAAGAGATTTATTTGCAGGAATACAATAATAAAATATCTATATTTTTATCATTACTTGAGCCAATGATGATTTTAATCGTAGGAGCAATGGTTGGATTTATTGTAATTAGTATGCTCCTACCTATTTTTAGTATGAGTATAAATTAACGCGAGTTCGATTTAACAAAAAGTATTTAAATCTGCTCAGTAAAAGGTGCAAATTTTTTAACACTTCAAAAAAGCTAAAAAGTGCAGACCGCTCGCTTTTAGTGCACTTTTTTTAACGCTTTTTTTCCGTTAAAATTTGCAATTACTTCGCTTTATTTAAATACTTTTTTAGCAATATTATTTTATATCGAATTGACGTTAAATTAAAAAATCAGCTTAAATTGAAAGTGATACAAAAAGCCTTTTTTAGTGTATTGTTCTTTTAAGTTATTTTAACATTTTTCTGCTAAACTTAGTATAATTTTAGAAGAAGGAGTAAAGATGAAAATTTTATTGATAGAAGATGATAAAAAGATTGCTGATTTTATTAAAAATGGGCTAAATGAATTAAATTATAGAGTTGATATAGCAAGTGATGGAGAAGAAGGAGTATATTTAGCTCAAACAAATGATTATGATATTATGATAGTAGATTGGATGCTTCCAAAAAAAAGTGGAATAGATGTTATAAAAGAGATTAAAAAAACAAAAAATACTCCAGCCTTAATTCTAACTGCAAAAAGAGATTTAGGAGATAAAATAGAAGGGTTAAATGTTGCAGATGACTATCTAACAAAACCTTTTGAGTTTGTGGAACTTATTGCAAGATTAAAAGCTCTTTATAGAAGAAGTCATAATATAAATGATAATATATTAAGAGTAAAAAATATAGAATTAAATCCTGATACAAAAGAGGTAAAAAAAGATGAAAAAAGAGTAGATTTAACAGCAAAAGAGTTTGAGTTTTTAAAATACTTAATGATTAATAAAAATAAAGTTGTAACGACTGATATGATTAACAATAATTTATGGGAAAATGGGGAAGAAATAAAATCAAATGTGGTAAATGTATATCTGTCTAACCTAAGAAAGAAACTTGGTAAAGATTTAATTCAAACAAGAAGAGGAATGGGATTTGTATTAGTAGATGAATAGTTTAAGAAATACTCTTTTTTTTAAACTAGCTTTTATTGTTTTTATTATTATAGTTTTATTTGAGGGGGCATTAATAATATTTTCTTCTCAGTTTTTTAAAGTTCACTTAAAAGATAAATTAATTATTATTGCAACAGAAATAGCAAGCTCTAAGTTTAACCAAAACGAGCTTTTTAAAATACAGCATCAATACCATATTTATCCTTTGTTTGTAAAAATATATTCTCCTCCTATAACTACAAAATCTGGGTTTATTACAAAAAAAATTTCATCAGGAATAAGCAAAGAAACTTTGTTAACTTACAACTACATTAAAAATAATAAATTAATTCAAGTATCAACTCTTTTGAGTGTAAATAATGAAAAAATTCAAATAATAAAAATTATTTCTTTAGCTGTATCAATGTTTATTTATTTAACTGCCCTTTTAATAGGATATAAATTTATAGATGAGGTTGCTACAAATATAGAAAATAGTTTTAATCGTTTAAAATTATTTAATTCTAATGTTTCACATGAGTTAAAAACTCCATTAACTGTTATAAAAGGAGAAATTGAAGTTGCTTTAATGAATAAAAAATGTGATGAAAAATTATTAAAATCTATTTTAGAA
>CAZEOW010000155.1:0-2073 GCA_964514005.1 uncultured Nautiliales bacterium | reverse complement strand
ATTACAATTTTTCCTTCATCTAAATATTTTTGCATTTTAGTTGGGTCAATATCCATAATTCTTGCTTTTGTATGTTCACTTGTTGTTTTTATTCCTGCTTGTCTTCCCGTAAGAGCAATAGCATCTTTTCCTTTTGCTTGAAGAGAAATACTAAGAAGTGCACTTGTAACTCTTTCACCCGAACTTACCAATAAATCAACTTCTCTTTGTGGAGGAGTTTTTGAAAAATGATGGGCATATTCTAAAAGTTTATTTGTCTCTCCTGCCATTGCAGATACAACAACAACTACTTTATGTCCTTCATCTGCATACTTTTTTACAATATCAGCAACATTTTCAATTCTATCTAAATCTCCTACGCTTGTTCCTCCAAATTTCTGCACCACTAACATAATTTACTCCTTAAAGATAACCTTCTTTTCTAAAATATTCCAAAACTTTTTTATAAACAGGTCTTTTAAAAGATTTTACATAACTAAATACTTTATTTATATTTACAAATTTATAATCTTCAAATTCAGGTTCTTCTGTATTTAAATTTATTTGTGCTCCTTTTTTTAATCTTACTAAAAAATATTTCTGTTCTTGACCATCATAAGGATACATTTTTTCCGCAATTCTTTTAGGAAAATCATATCTTAACCACTCTGGCATATCTGCAATAATCTCTATTTTATTAGTTCCTATCTCTTCTTTTAATTCCCTAAGTAATGCTTCTTTTGGGGTTTCTCCCTTATCTATTCCACCTTGGGGAAACTGCCATGCATTTATATCATTTCTTTTTGCTATAAAAATTTCCACTTTTTCTGGATATTTAGAAGAGAGTATAACAGCTGCAACATTTGGTCTATATTTTTTCAAAACAAAACCTTTTTTTAGTAAAATTATACCTAAAAAAGTGAAAACAATGTTATATATTCATATCCCATTTTGTGATAGCAAATGCAATTATTGTGCTTTTAATTCATATACTAACTTAAATCATTTAAAAAAGTATTATTTTGATGCAATAAAAAAACAATTTTTAAAAGAAAAAAGAGAGTTTTCTACTATTTTTATAGGAGGAGGCACTCCATCTACTATGCCTATTAGCTTTTATGAAAAATTATTTAACTTAATTCCAACTAAAAACATAAAAGAAATAACAATAGAAGCGAACCCAAATACTTCATATGAATGGTTAAAAGAGATAAAAAATTTAGGTGTAAATAGAATAAGTTTTGGTGTTCAAAGTTTTAATGAAGATAAATTGAAATTTTTAAATAGAAACCATTCAAAAATTCAAGCAATAAAAGTAATAGAAAATGCAAAAAAAGCAGGATTTGATAATATTAATATCGATTTAATCTATTCAACTGCTTTAGATAATAAAAAACTTTTAAAAGAAGATTTAGAAATAGCTTTTTCTTTGCCTATTAATCATATTAGTGCATATTCTTTAACAATAGAAAAAGGAACAAAATTTGAAAATGATTTTTCTAAAAGAAAAGAGGATGAAGCTCTTGAAATATGGTTTATAGAAAAATTAAAAGAAAAATTTTTTCATTATGAAATATCAAATTTTGGAAAAATATGTATGCATAATTTAGGTTATTGGCAATTAAAAGAGTATGTAGGAATAGGAGCAGGAGCTGTTGGATTTAAAAATAAAACAAGATACTACACTCAAACAAATGTATATGAATATATAAAAAATCCAACTAAATATAAAATAGAAATGTTAAGCAATGAAGATATAAAAAAAGAAAAAATTCTTTTAGGTCTTAGATCAATAGTTGGTTTTGAAAAAAATTTACTTAATGAAAATGAATTAAAGCGGGTAAATATTTTAATAGAAGAAAAAAAGTTATATGAAAAAAATGAAAAGATATTTTCTTATGATTTTTTACTTGCAGATGCTTTAAGCTATTATATCCTTTGAAAAGTTAAACTTCTAATACTTAAATTGTTTATTGTAATACAAACTCCAAAATATCTAAAAACTTTAGTATAATACTCCTATGGGAATACTAAGATATGATAAATTAACGTCAATTCGATATAAAATAATATTGCTAAAAAAGTATTTAAATA
>CAZEOW010000154.1:0-2108 GCA_964514005.1 uncultured Nautiliales bacterium | reverse complement strand
CTTTTATAACATTCCAAGCAAGTTCATATGTATATTCAAATGCTTGAATAACTCCTCTTTTTTCTATTTCTGAAAGTTCTCTTGTTTTAAAAAGTTCTATATCATTTTCTAATGTTTTTAATGCTTTTTTATAATTATTAAATCTTTGTATCCATCTAATATCATCTAACATTTTTTAGCACTTTGCCTAATGTATGGGATTATAGTAAAAAATTTCATCAATAGCGATATCTGTAAAAAATAATTACTAACTTTTTCGCATTCATAATTTATATTTCATGTTCTTTCTTATTTTACTTCGATTTTATCTTTAATCTTTTCAAATAGCCTTTTTCCTACACCTTTTACTTTTATAATATCTTTTATTTCTATAAATTTATGATTTTTTCTATATTCTATAATTGCTAAAGCTTTTTTATGTCCAATGCCTTTTAGAGTTTCTAACTCTTTTGCTGTTGCTGTATTTAAATCTATTTTTGCAAATAAAGTTACAAAAAGTATAGCAAAAATTAGTAAAATTCTCATTTTCACCCTTTTGTTACACTTGCTATGGATTATAGCAAATTATTTTTATAACAATCTAAAAAGTTTTTAATTTTTGAGCCACTTGCAAATTCAAACATCACAAACAGTATAGTTTATCCTTATAGCATTTTTTAAGATTAAAAAAACCTCAATATAACAATATTGTCAATATTTTATCTCAATTTCCTATAAAATCTTAAAATTTCTATTTTTTACTGCACTCTTTATGGTTTAATAGATAGGATTGTTCTCTTTTTTTCACTTTTTTTATAACTATTTTAAGTAACAAGTTTTAAACTCTGATGAATACAGATAGATAAAATTCCAAATGCTAAAACAGAAGCTACTTTTGCAGCTCCTTTGTAATAGATTGTTTTACATCCAAAGTCATCTTTGAGATATTTGTTTACTCTCTCAACCATACTTCTTTGGCTATAGTGTTCTTCATCTAAATCTTGTCTAAGATTAAAGAGTTTAAAACTCTCTTTTTCATGTTTGATAAGTTCAATTTTATCTCTTAGTTTTTGAGAATTTTTAGGATTTATATCTATGATTGGACGATGTCCTAATTTGTATGAATACTCTCTAATAATATCTGCATCATATCCGGCATCTTGTAAATCATATAAGTAATTTACTCTTTTGCTTGTTTCTTGCATAAGAGGTAATGCTACAGAGGAATCATGTATATTTGCACCAGAGTAAAATGCTGTTATTGGAATATCTCCGTCTACAACAGAGATATGAAGTTTACCGCCTATCCAAACTTCACGATTACCTTTTGAGTTCTGTTTAACTCCTACTCCACAATCAGTAGATATTAATGAGAGTTTCTCTTTTACTGTTTCTAATTTCTGTTGTTGTTCTAAAACAGTAAGTTTCTTAGGTTTTCTTGATTCACCATTTCTTGGTCTTCCTCTTTTTTTTGGTTTTGGTTTTTCTTTTTGAATCTTTACAGGTTTTTCTCTAAGTTCTATCTTTGTTGAGTCAGTTGCGTTATAGAAGAATAGCTTTTTTGATAAATACTCTTTAATAAACTGTTTATGAGTCTTTTGAGCAATTTGCATATTGCTAAACTCTTTAAAGACTCTGCTAAATTTTGATTCACTTGGAATATCTTGTTTATATCTCCATCCGCATATAATTCTTAAAGTTCTATCACAATAGAGTCTTTCTATTAAATCTCTTGTTGTTTGAAGATTGTAAACACTCTTTGCTATAAATGCTCTTGCTATTTCAATTCTATCCTTAGGAGTATTTGTAATTGATACTACTGTAATATTATTTTCAATTTGAGCAAAGTCTAATATTTTAATAAGCTTTTGTTCTTTAAAAGATAACTCCTCTAATCTTAACTCCTCTTTTAAAGCTGGAAATAGTGTCTTTTCAAGGTTTAAGATTTTATTCCACATTTTAGATAAATTTGAAGATAATTTAGATACAATACTTTCCATAAGTCAAGTCTCCTTCTGTTAGGTTTTTGTGTTAAAGAATTATAACATAATGAAGGCAGACTTGGCTTTTTTTTAAATTTAATTTAGCTTAAATTGTGGGTTGATTTTGGTAATTTGCAAGGGGCTCTA
>CAZEOW010000153.1:0-2120 GCA_964514005.1 uncultured Nautiliales bacterium | reverse complement strand
AAACATTAGCTCACTCCTTTTAAAATATAAAGTAATTATAACCTAATTTTGATATAATTAATAAAAAAAGGATAAAAATGAATTGGGATTTAAGTGCTCTTTTTAATTCAATTAATGAAGCTGAAGAGTTTTTAAAACAAACAAAATTTAAAGCATTAGAATTTGAAAAAAAATATAAAAATAGATTTTATACTTTAAATGGTGCAGATTTTCTAACTATAATAAAAGAGTATGAAGAAGTTTTAGAAAACATTGGAAGAAGTTTAACTTATATATACTTAATATTTGCAACAGATACCTCAAAAGGAAATGAACTTGCAAAATTTCAAGAAATAGCAACAGAAATAGAAGAGTTTCTAATATGGTTTGAGCTTGAATTTATTCACTTACCTTTAGACAAACAACAAAAATTTATAGATGCTTCAAATACGTATAAATATTATCTTATTCATCTACAAGAAGAGGCTCCTTATAAACTAAGCGAAAAAGAAGAAAAAATTTTACTCAAAAAAGATTTAACAAGCTCATCTGCTTTTAGTAGACTGTTTGATGAGCATATTAGCAAAATAAAATTTTTCTTTAATAATAAAAGTTTATCTGAAGAAGAAGTTTTAAGCAAACTATACTCAAACGATAGAGAAACAAGAAAAAAAGCTCAAATCAGTCTAACTTTAGGTTTAAAACCTCATCAAGAACTATTTGCTTTTATATTTAATCAAATAAAAAAAGATTGGAAAATAAACTATGTAGAAATTAGAGGATATGAAGATGTAGAAGCACCAAGACATCTATCAAATAGAGTATCTAAAAAAAGTGTAGATGCACTTGTAAATACTGTTAATTCAAATACAAATATAGTAGCAGATTATTACAATCTAAAAAAAGAACTATTAGGATATGATACTTTATACGATTATGATAGATATGCTCCTATAAAGTTATCTAATACAGAAAAAGAAATACCTTTTGAAGAAGCAAAAGAGTTAGTATTAAAAGCTTTTAAAAATTTTTCAAATACTTTTTATGAAATAGCAAAAAAAGCTTTTGATGAAAAATGGATAGATGTATATCCAAAAGAAGGAAAAAGAGGTGGAGCTTTTTCTCACTCAGCCACGCCAAAAGCTCATCCTTATGTTTTACTAAACTATACAAACCAAAGAAGGGATATTTTTACACTAGCTCATGAATTAGGTCATGCTATTCACCAATATTTAGCAAGAGAAGTAGGATATTTAAACCAAGACACTCCTCTTACAACTGCAGAAACCGCAAGTATATTTGCTGAAATGTTACTTTTTGAAGAGATTAAATCTTCTTTAAGTTTAGAAGAAAAAATAGAAATATATGCTGCAAAACTTGAAGATATATTTGCAACTCTTTTT
The DNA here is from genome assembly GCA_964514005.1 of uncultured Nautiliales bacterium. GTDB lineage: Bacteria > Campylobacterota > Campylobacteria > Campylobacterales > Nautiliaceae > CAZEOW01. The sequence continues at coordinate 738 of CAZEOW010000153.1, read as the reverse complement.
AGACAAATTGTATTTACAAATTTTGAAAGAAGAGTTCACTCTTTAGATGAACTAAAACCTCAAGATTACAATAAAATATGGATGGAAGAGAATCAAAAAATGTTTAATAAAAGTGTAGTACTTACAAAAAATTATGAAATCTGGTGGAGTTATATTCCTCATTTTATTCACTCTCCATTTTATTGTTATGCATACTCATACGCTCAATTATTAGTATTAACTCTATTTAAACTCTATAAAAGCAATTTTGAACACTTTGGAGAAAAATATATTCATTTTCTTGCTCAAGGAGGAAGTTTACCTCCCAAAAAACAATTAAAAATATTTAATTTAAATATAGAAGATGAAAACTTCTGGCAAAAAGGTATAGAAATGGTACAAGATATGCTTAATGAATTTAAATCTTTAGTAAAGGAATACAATGATTATAGAGCATCCCTTTTTTATAAATCTTAAGAAAAAACACGCAAAAGAAATTATTGAATTTTTATTAGAAAATAGCAATGGTTTTAATATTTTAGTAAAAAAAGAGTTTATTAATTTTTCCCCTCTTCTGCCAGAAGAGATTTTTTCTTCATTTGATGAAATAGTTATGTTTTCTTTAGTAAATTATACTTTTGAGAGTACTCGCATTGAAGATGAAAAATTAATATTTGAAGCTGGATTTGGAGCAGAAAATTTTACTTCAATTGTATCAATTGAACTTGATAGAATTATTCAAGTTATGCAAGATGACAC
>CAZEOW010000152.1:0-2125 GCA_964514005.1 uncultured Nautiliales bacterium | reverse complement strand
GATATTTATTACTATTTGCCTTATAGAATGCTTAATATTTTTCCAACAGTTGCTATTTTTAGCTCAATTAATCTAAAAACCGGAAAAACAAAAAATCATTTTCTTTATTCATCAAGCAAAATCACTCAAAGAGGAAATATCCTAAATATAGGAAGTATGAATATAGACTTATTTAAAAAATTGATAATTATAGGAAATAGAGGAATACCTATCAAAAGAATTGCTCTTACTTATTATGATAAAAAAGGAGAGCTTCATACATCTATTCAAAAATTAAACAATATTGGCTTAAATGTTGTATTTATGAAAAGTTATGGAAAAGTTTTAGTAATGGATGACTTTTTTTATAACAGTGCTTATATTCAGTTATTTGTTTTTGAAAAGAAAAGTAAATTCTTCAAACCCGTTATCTTAACGCCAATTGTAAAAGTATATAAAGTAGTAAAATAATGTGTGGAATTGCGGGATTTAATTTTAAGGTTGATAAAGAAGCAGTATTTAATGCCTTGCATCACAGAGGCCCGGATGAGAGGGGAGAGTTTAGTGATGAGCTTTTTTCTTTTTTTCATATGAGATTGTCAATTCAAGATATTTCAAACGGACATCAGCCTTTTAGATTTAATGAGTATGTAATTATTTTTAATGGTGAGATTTATAATCATTTAGCATTAAGAGATGAATTAAAAGAATTTAACTTTAAAACAAACTCCGATACCGAGACGCTTTTATATTTATACATTAAATACAAAGAAAAGATGTTTGAAAAAATTGACGGGATGTTTGCTTTTGCAATTTATAACACTAAAACAAAAAAGCTTTTTTTAGCAAGGGATAGAGCTGGTAAAAAGCCTTTATTTATTTATAAAAAAGGTAAAAATTTTGCTTTTGCAAGTGAAATAAATGTTTTTAAGTTTTTAGATTTAAGCATTGATGAAGAGGATATTAAGTTTTTTTTAACCTTTGGATTTTGTGAGAGCGGATTTAAAGAGATAAAAGAGTTTCCCGCAGGCAGTTTTGGAATTTTAGATAAAGAGCTTAAAATTAAAAGCTATTTTGATATAAATTTTTGTAAAAAGTATTCTTTTAAAGAAAGCGTCTCTTTAGCTGATGAGCTTTTAGAAAAATCTGTAAAGAATAGGTTATTTTCAAGTGATGTGGAAGTTGGTGCGTTTTTAAGCGGTGGAATTGATAGTTCGTTAATTGTTGCAAAGGCGAGTGAATTTAAAAAGCTAAAAACATTTACCGTTAGATTTGATGGAAGCTATGATGAGAGCACTCTTGCAAAAAAGGTAGCAGAAAAATATAATACAGAGCACTACACAATAGATATTGATATAGATTTAACAAAAATAAAAAAAATAATCTCTTCTTATGGCAAGCCGTTTTTTGATAGCAGTGCAATACCAAGCTATTTTGTAAGCAAAAAAGCAAGAGAATATGTAAAAGTTGTATTAAATGGTGATGGGGCGGATGAGTTGTTTGCCGGATATAGAAGATATGTGCCGCTTTTTTATCATTTAGATAAAATAGCTAAATTTTTACCTAACATCACAGGCTATGATAGAGGAATTAGGTATTTTTTAGATAGATTAATAAGAGCAAGTAAAACAAGTGGGGGAAAGTGGTATAATATTTTGTTAAATGATCTGTTTTGGATTGATGGGGTAAAAGTTAAAAAATTTGATGAATTTGTTAGGAGTTTAAAACTAAATAATTTTAATAAACTTTTGTTTTTAGATTTTAAGTATAATTTAGATAAAGATTTGCTAATGAAAATGGATATTGCAACAATGCAAAATTCACTTGAAGCTAGAAGCCCGTTTCTTAGTAAGTATTTTTTAGAGACTGCTTTTTGTATGGATGGGAAAATAAGAGCTTTTAAAACAAAAGCAATTTTAAGAGAGCTTGCAAAAAAATATTTACCAAATGAAATTGTTTATGCTAAAAAAAGAGGCTTTGAAGTGCCGCTAAAGAGGTGGATGTTTGAGGATTTAAGGGATGTTGTATTTGATACGCTAAAGCAAGGTTTTTATAAAAACTTTATTGATATTGATATAGAAAAATTAAAAGGCGATAGGGGAGCTAAAGTTTTATATTTGCTTTTTAGTTTAGAAGTTTGGTATGA
>CAZEOW010000151.1:0-2126 GCA_964514005.1 uncultured Nautiliales bacterium | reverse complement strand
TGATTTTTTCTTGCACCCATTATAACACCTCCGGAGCTAATGATGTAATTTTTTGGAAACCTTCATATCTAACTTCTCTTGCAATAGGTCCAAAAATACGAGTTCCTACTGGCTCTTTTTTTGTATCTATAATTACAGCTGCATTTTCATCAAATCTTATTAATGAACCATTTTCTCTTTGAACTTCTTTTTTAGTTCTAACAATTACAGCTTTTACAACTTGACCTTTTTTTATTTTACCGTTTGGAAGGGCCTTTTTAACAGAAGCAACAATAATATCACCTACACTTGCATATCTTCTTTTAGAACCTCCCAAAACTTTTATACACATAATCTCTTTTGCACCGCTGTTATCAGCTACTTTTAATCTTGTAAATGGTTGAATCATTCTTATTCTCCTCTTTCAACAATTTCTTTAAGAACAAAAGTTTTTCTTTTAGAAATTGGTCTGTGTTCAATTGCACTTACTATATCACCAACATTAGCTTCATTTTTTTCATCATGAACTAAATATTTTTTAAATCTTTTAACAATTTTATGATATTTTGGATGTAAAACTTTTCTTTCAACTAAAACATTTATAGTTTTATCACCAGTTTTTTTAATAACTTTTCCAGTAATAACTCTTTTAGGCATTAGTTACCCCTTTTTGCTCTCATCGCTGTTTTAATTCTAGCGATGTCTTTTCTGATTTTTCTTATAAATGATGTATCCTGTAGCTGCATAGTTTTTAACTTCATTCTTGTTTCAAAAAGTTCTATTTTTTTATTCTTAAGAAGCTCTTGAAGCTCAGCTTCAGATTTTTCAATAAGTTCTGCTACATTTAATTTAGTATAGCTCATTTTCACTCTCCATTGAAATAATTTTTGTTTTAAAAGGTAACTTTGCAGCTGCAAGAGTTAATGCTCTAACGGCAATTTCTCCATTAACACCGGTAATTTCAAAAATAACTCTTCCAGGCTTTATATTCATTACCCACTCTTCAACACTTCCTTTACCTTTACCCATCCTAACTCCTACAGGTTTTGCTGTAAGAGGTTTATCAGGGAATACTCTAATCCAAATTTTTCCAGTTCTTTTCATAGTTCTACTTAAAGCAACCCTTCCAGCTTCTATTTGTCTTGAATTTATTCTTCCAAGCTCAATTGCTTTAAGTCCGTATGTTCCAAATGCAAGGCTACTACCTCTATAGGCTTTACCTCTATTTCTACCTTTTTGTTGTTTTCTGTATTTAGTTCTTTTTGGCATTAACATTTCTGCGTCCTTTTCTTCTTCTTGGAGCTTTTCTTTCCGGCGTAGCCGTATCGTTAGAATTTATTTTTCTTTGAAGAACTTCACCTTTAAATATCCAAACTTTAACACCTATAATTCCGTATGTTGTTAAAGCTTCTGCAAATCCGTAATCAATTTTAGCTCTTAATGTATGAAGAGGAACTCTTCCCTCAAGATACCATTCAGTTCTTGCCATTTCAGCACCATTAAGTCTTCCTGCAACTTGAACTTTAATTCCTTTAGCTCCGGCTTTAAGTGCTGATTGAATAACTTTTTTCATAGCTCTTCTAAATGCCACCCTTCTTTCAATCTGAGTAGCAACATTCTCAGCTGCTAGTTGTGCACTTAGTTGTGGCTTTCTCTCTTCTTTAATATTAAGAATAAGCTCTTTATTACCAATTTTCTTTTGAAGTTCATTTTTAAGAGCTTCTACTTCACTACCACCTTTACCAATAATAATACCCGGTTTAGCTGCAAAAATTGTGATTCTAACTTTTTTAGCAGTTCTTTCAATAATAATATCGCTAATACCTGCATAATAAAGTTTTTTCTTTAAAAATTTTCTAAGTTCATAATCTCCTACCACATTTTCAGGCATAGTGTTGTAATTAATAAACCATCTACTTCTCCAGTTTCTATTTATTCCAAGTCTTAGTCCGATTGGATTCGTTTTTTGACCCATTAGCTTTCCTTTTCAACTTCTACATAAATATGAGCGGTTGGTTTTTGAATTCTACTTGCCATACCTCTAGCTCTTGGTCTATATCTTTTCAGATATGGACCTCTATCAACTCTACATGAAGTAATTTTTACCTCATTTGCATCATAATCACCATTTGCAACAGCACTTGCAA
>CAZEOW010000150.1:0-2202 GCA_964514005.1 uncultured Nautiliales bacterium | reverse complement strand
TTATAAACTCATCAACAAAAGATAAAGCCCTTGAAATATTCAAATCATCACTCATTGCTTCAAGCATTTTTTGCTCAAACTCTTTGTCCTGTTGTTTTTTTGTTACTCCGTAAACTCTTTTTTTTAGTCTGTATAGTTTATCAAGTCTTTTTTTGCTTGCAAGTAAATCCTCTTCGCTAAAGTTTAAAGGGGCTCTATAGTGAGTTGACATAAGATAAAATCTTAAAACTTCTCCCGGATAATGTTTAAGAGCGTCTTTTACAAAGAAACTATTTCCTAAAGATTTGCTCATTTTCTCACCATTTATCTGAACAAATCCGTTATGCATCCAATATTTTGCAAGATGACCTCCATAAGCACAATGAGTTTGTGCTTCTTCATTTTCATGATGAGGAAAAAACAAATCAGCTCCACCACCGTGAATATCTATTTGATATTCATTATCATAAGCGATATGTTTTTTAATCATAGCACTACATTCGATATGCCATCCGGGTCTTCCTTTTCCAAAAGGAGAATCAAAACACACATCTCCTTCTCCTTTGCAAGCTTTCCAAAGTGCAAAATCCGCTGGATTTCTTTTTCCTTCAGTTTCAACTCTATGCACTACCTCATCTTCTTGGCATTTGTTTGATAGGCTGCAGTACTCTTCATCTTTGCTCGTATCAAAATATATATCACCATTTTCAAGTTTATAAGCATAGCCTTTTTCAAGTAATTTAGAAATAATATCAAACATAGCCTCAAGAGATTCGGTGGCTTTTGGTTCGATATCTGCTCTTTTTACATTTAGTGCATCCATATCCTTAAGATATGAATTAATATAATATTTTGTTATTTCTTTTAAACTTTTTCCGGTTGTATTCATTTTATTAATTATTTTATCATCAATATCTGTAAAATTTTTAACAAATGTCACTTTATATCCGAGTGCTTCAAGCGTCCTTCTTAATAAATCAAAACTAATAGAACTTCTTGCATGTCCTAAATGTGCATCGTCATAAACAGTCGGGCCACATACATATATTCTAACTTCATTTTCTTTAATAGGCTCAAACTTTACTTTTTTTCTTTGGTGAGAGTCAAAAATTAGCATATCAATCCTTTATACAAACTTTTAGTATAATTATATTAAAAAAGGTTTTTAATGAAGAATAAAGATCTAAAAATTGCTCTTTTTTTAGCTATTTTAGTTAATTTTTTTCTTACTTTATGGATAACTCCATTATTTAATTTAGATGAAGGTGCTTTTAGTGAAGCTACAAGAGAAATGCTTGTGAATAAAGATTTTATTACAACATATTTAAATGGTAATTTAAGATTTGATAAACCTATATTAATTTATTGGCTTCAAGCTCTTAGCGTTTTTATATTTGGATTAAACGAATTTGCTTTTAGACTTCCAAGTGCAATTGCAGGGAGTTTTTGGGCTTTTGGTATATATTGGTTTACAAAAAGAATTTTTGAAGAAAGAGTAGGGCTTATTGCTGCTTTTTTAATGGTAACTACACTTCAAATAGGACTTATTGTAAAAGCGGCTATTGCAGATAGTCTTTTGAATATGTTTATTGCTTTTTCAATGTTTAGTTTATATATCTATATAATAGAAAGAAAAGAGAAATATTTATTATTAACATTTACTTTTATTGCTTTTGGATTTCTTACAAAAGGACCAGTAGCTATTTTAGTGCCTCTTATGAGTTATTTTATCTTTATGCTAATAAACAAAAATCTTAAGCAGTTTTTTAAAGATATTTTTAACTTAAAAGGAATTATTATATTTTTAATAATAGCAATGCCTTGGTATATTTTAGAGTTTAAAGCTCAAGGTATGAAATTTATTGAAGGTTTTTTTTTAAAGCACAATCTTCAAAGATTTGATTCAAGTTTTGAAAAGCATAAAGGTTCTATTTTTTATTATATTCCTGTTTTACTTATAGGATTGTTGCCTTGGACTTCTTTACTAATTAGATATTTAGCTTCTCTAAAAGAGTTTTTAAAAAATTTTTATCTATTTGGAAGTATTTGGTTTTTGTTTGTATTTATATTTTTTTCTTTATCAGGAACAAAATTACCTCATTATGTAATTTATGGGTATACACCTTTATTTATTTTTATGGCAATAAAGTTTAATAAAAAATTTTTAAATATACCATTTTTGATGTTTACTATTTTGCTTTTATTACTTTCTATTTATTTACA
>CAZEOW010000149.1:0-2207 GCA_964514005.1 uncultured Nautiliales bacterium | reverse complement strand
AGAAAGTTTTAAAAAAAAATTCTTTAATAATTTTTATCATAATTAACGCTTGAAGACCTCCCTTTTTAAGAAGGTGTAAAAGCGTATCTATCTCTTGATATTCTAGATAACAAATATAACATAAATATGCAGGTATATATGGAATTGGGGGCTTGATAGAAAGACTCAACATTACAAAAACACAGGAAAGTCTCTATCATACCTACAATTAGCAAAGAAATTAACTCTTTTAAAAAGAAACCAAACAAGGTTTTAAGATTAAAGGTAACACCAATTCTCATATATTAGTAGCCTCTAATATATGAGAATTGGTATAATAAGTGCGGATATATCAAACAGAACTTAAAACTTTCAGATAGAGAATACTTGTCCAAGATGTGGTACTTTCTACGATAGAGACATCAATGCTACTCAAAACATTCTTGAGTTAGCAATGAACCACATCAGTGGTTAGGATTGGCGTAGCTACCGCTGGAACGACGGGAAGTTAAACTCGTGGAGATGGCTCTGACGGGGTGCGTCATCTCAATGATGATGCACCAGTCATCCATCAGTGAAGCGAGAAGCCCTGTCCTTTAAGGCGGGGTGGTTCACTACATTAAATTCAATTATTTCTCTATTTACTTTTGCTTCTTCATCGTTAAAGAAGAAGTAATGTCCTCCATTTAACATAATAACATCACTCTTAAAAAGTTTACCTTGTTCTTTAATAGCTTCATAAGGTATAGCACTATCATTAGTACCTCCAAATATTAATACTTTACCTTTAAAATTTTTAAATTCTTCACTAAAATCTTCATCAACAACATTTTTGAAAGTTTCATACATATTTTGACTCATTCCTTTTACATCTGAACTAATAAATTTTTCTTTAAACTTTGAAACTCCAAATGGTTTTAAAAATTTATAAATTGCTATTTTTATTCTTACCATAAGAGGTTTAGGTAAGACTATTCCAGCACTTGCAAGTAATACTAAAAGTTTTGGAGACAATAGAGTTGCTACCTTTCCACCAAAAGAGTGTGCAACAATAATATCTTTTGAAATAGCTAAATCTTCTAAAAAAAAGTTAATAACTTCTGCATACTCTTTTGTTGTTAGAACATACTTATTAGAGCTTTTTCCAAAACCGGGCATATCTATATAAATATGCCTAAAATCTTTAAAATAGTTTTTAAAAACTTTCATAATTTCCTTATTAGCACCCCATCCATGTAAAAATATGATATTCTCTTTTTTGTCCGAATTTAAAATCTCATATGAAATATTAAAATATTTATTATTAACTTTTATCTCTCTAAGAGCCACCTCTTCTCCTTTTTACAAACATTATATCAAATCTTTGATGTACTCTTTATTAGGCACTATAAAATTTTCTTAAAAGTATTAGCTACTCTCCCCTGATAAAAAAGTCAGTTTTTTTGATATAATTTTTTAAGACCTTAAAAAGAGGAGGAGTGTTTGCAACTTTTAAAAGGTTATATTATATGAAAGAGATAACTTCTCTAGAAAGACTTATAGAAACTTTAGAAGAGCTTCCTACAATAGGCAAAAAATCTGCTACAAGATTAGCACTTTTTTTAGCAAAAGATAAATTTAAAGCATTAAAGTTAGCAAATGCTATTGAAGAAGTCGTAACTAATATAAAAGAATGTAGAATATGCGGAAATTTCAGTGAAAATGAAATTTGTGAAATCTGTAATAATGAAAACAGAGAAAAAAGTATAGCTATAGTAGAAACTCAAAAAGATATTATAACAATTGAAAAAAGCGGAAGTTATAAAGGCTACTATTTTGTATTACCCCACATTGACAATAAATATATAAAAAAACTTAAAGATTTAATAAAAGATAAAAAGATAGAAGAAATTATATTTGCATTTTCTCCTTCAGTTGAAAGTGAAGCAAGAAGCCTATATATCCAAGAACAATTAAAAGAGTTAAATGTTAAATTCTCACAAATTGTCCAAGGTATACCAACAGGAGTTCAATTTGAAAATGTGGACATTCCTTCTCTTGCAAAAGCAATAAAACTTAGAATTTCTTTTAAAAGGTAAATTAACGTAAGTTCGATTTAACAAAAAGTATTTAAATCTACTCAGTAAGAGGTGCAAATTTTTTAACACTTCAAAAAAGCTAAAAAGTGCAGACTGCTCCCGCTTTTAGTGCACTTTTTTTAATGCTTTTTTTCCGTTAAAATTTGCAAT
>CAZEOW010000148.1:0-2213 GCA_964514005.1 uncultured Nautiliales bacterium | reverse complement strand
TTTGAATAACTTTTTTAGGATAAACAATTTCTAAAAATTTTTCTTTTGATGAAATTGCATCTTTTAATTTACCGATATGATACAATGATACCAAAATAGCACAGCTTTTTGCTTGGCAATTTATAGATTTTTTGGGATTAAAAGCAATATCTGTAAATACTTCATATTTTGCAAGTTCTTCTAATAATTCAGGATAATTTTTATAAACTGTAGAAATATATAAATAATCATAAAATGCGGTTTTTGGCTCATTTTCCCATTCAATTCCATTAAATCTAAATTTAATAATTTTTTTATTCTTTATTCTTTCATCTTTTTTTGCTTTTATAGCATCTTTGAAGTAAATATCTTCATATTGAATATTCCCTTCAAAAACTTTACTTCCTTGAAATGCACTCTCAAGAGGGATTTTTTTATTTTCAAAATCCACCATTAAATTAAAAGCACTAAGTTTCCAACCTAATTCATTATCAGAATTTGTAGAAACTTCTAAAATATTTTTAAAGCCAAGTTTTTTAACTTCATTATGAAGCGAATCTCTGGATTTTGCTTTTTGAATTGGGGCAAAGCCTGTATAAAATTTAAATTCTATATCTTTAATTTCAACTAATTTTTCATCTTTAGTAGCTATAAAAATCGGTCTAATTGCCATAATAAATTCCTTTTATATAAAATGGTTCTATTTTTCCTTTTACTAAAACTTCCGCTTTTCTTGCTTCTTTTTTAAGATGAGGGTTAGTATGAAACATTTTATCTATATTTAACTCTTTTATTTGATTAAAATTATAATATTTTGTATAGCTTTTATTAGCAATTGTTTTAGAAAAATAGCACTCTTTATGGTATAAAATTCTAATATCAATTTCTAACCAAATAGGATTAATAATTCTTTTATCTCTAATAGCTACATAATACATTGGATGGTCTTTTATGAAAGCTAAGTGAACAAATAAATCTAAATTTTTTTCATAATCAAGCTGATGAGACAATTTATTACCTCCAAATCTTTTAACAGGGATATTTAATCTTTCTATATTCCAAAGAGATTGAAGACCATGTTTTTTAATAGTTTCTAAATTTGATGCATCTGTAAAATGCCAGAAACTTTTTATATTTTTAGAATTTAGATACTCAATAATTTCTTCTTCTGTTAAATAAAGATTTTGAATCATTTCATCTCCTTAAATGTTTTAGAAATTTTATAAGTTTTAATTGACAAAAAACGGCTAATTAGATTAAAATTTGAAAAAAAGGATAAAAATGCATAAAAAAACAAAAGAAGCTTTTGATGTATTAAAACTTTTAATGTCAGCAAAGCAATGTTTTACTCCATTAGAAGTAAAAGAAATATTAAATTTAGACCAAGTTGAAAGAAGAGTTAAAGATATTTTAGACGGATTGGTCGAATATTTTGGTGAAGATATAATAAAAAAAGATTTTAAGGATAAAAAAACTTGTTATAAAATAAATAATACTACAGATATAATATTTGAAATACTTTTAAAAAGTGACGATATTAGTTTTATTTTGCAGGATTTATCCCAAAGCAATCCCAAATACTTAAAGAATCTGGAAGAAGAAACAAGAAAAAAAGCAAAAAAATTGATTAAATCAGAAAAGAACATATTTATATTTAAAAACTCCATTATGGAAGATTTAAAAGATAAAGAAAAACTTTTTTCAAAAATTAAAAATGCTGTAAAAGAACACAAATACCTAAAAATTATAAAAGATAAAGAAACTTTTATTGTTAAAGCTATAAAATTAATATTTACCGATAACAACTGGTATTTAGCAAGTGAAGATGAAAGCGGTAAATTTAGATTTTTAAGAATTTCTTTTATAAATGATGTAAAACCCGTATTAATCAAAGAAAATAATAAATTAAAAGAAAAAAAATTTCAAAAAAATTCCGTTGAAAAATATCAGAAATATTTACAAAACATCCAAAATTCTATGACTTTGTATGGAGTGGAACCTAAAAAAGCAAAACTATTAGCAAAAAAAGAAATTGCTCATTATTTTAAAAAAGATATGAAAAAATTTCTCTCAACTCAAAAATTTATCGAAGAAAATGATAAAGGAGTAATTTTTGAATTATCCTATACTCAACCTAAAGAGATTTTACCGTTTATTAAAAAATGGATACCTAATTTGTTAATAATAGAGCCAAAAGAATTAAAAGAAGAGTTTATGAGTGAATTAAAAGCAAT
>CAZEOW010000147.1:0-2220 GCA_964514005.1 uncultured Nautiliales bacterium | reverse complement strand
TTATCTTCATAAATCCAAATTTCATAGTTTATATTATTATCTTTTAATATATTTTTTATTTTATCTTTCTCTTTAGTTAATATAGCTATACCACATTTTTCAAATATTTCATCTGGCACAGGTATTGATTTTATATTTTCATTTTTTAATAATTTTTCTGCTTTTAACCCTGTAGGTATATCTTCAAAATGAAAATAATAATACTCTTTTAAATTATCACTAATTTTATAAAAAATCTCTTTTATATGTAATCTTATGCCATCTGCTAAATATTTAAGTTCTGCCATTTAATTCTCCTCAAAAGAAGGAATATTACAATTTAATTCTTTTTCTCTTAATTGTCCGCAAGCTGCTGATATATCTATTCCTTTACTTTCTCTAATAGTGCATGTTATGCCTTTATCTAATAAAAATCTTTGAAATTTTTTCATTGTTTCTTCATCTGGTCTTTGATAAGGACTTCCTGGATATGGATTAAAATATATTAAATTTACTTTACTTGGAATACCATTTAAGAGTTTTACTAATTTTTTTGCACTTTTAATATCATCATTTATATCTTTAATTACTAAATACTCAAACATTACTTTTTTTCTTTTATCTATAGGAAATTCTCTAATAGCTTCAATTACACTTTGAATATTGTAAGCTTTATTTAAAGGAATTAATTCTTCTCTTAGCTTATCATCTACTGCATGTAAAGATATAGCTAAATTTACTCCTAAATTTTCTTTTCCAAGTTTTTTAATCTTAGGGGCAATACCTGATGTAGAAATTGTTTGTCTTCTTGGTGAAATATTTAATCCATCTTGATGAGCTATTATTTTTATAGCTTTTACTAAGTTATTATAGTTATCAAGAGGTTCTCCCATACCCATATAAACTACATTAAGAGCTTTATTTTCATCAAATCCTTTAAATTTTTTCATAAACCATACTTGTGCAACTATTTCACCTGCACTTAAATCTCTTACAAATCCTCCTTTTGCAGTAAGACAAAAGCTACATCCTACCTTACATCCAACTTGGGTTGATACACACACTGTCCATTTAGATTCTTTTTTCTTTCCATTTTCTACTCTTTCATCTTTCATTTTAATAAGCACAGTCTCTACTGTATGATTATCGTGAAGTTTAAATAAAAATTTTTCAGTTCCATCACTTGCTACTTCTCTATTTACCATTTCTAATGGATTTATTATAAACTCTTCTTTTAATTTTTCTTTTAAATCTTTTGGTAAATTGCTCATTTTTTCAAAATTATCTACATATTTTTTATATATCCAGTTAAAAAGTTGTTTAGTCCTAAATTTTGGTTGAATGTCTAGTTCTTCTGGCAAATAATCCATGAAATTTTTTTTCATTTTATTCCTTTTTTAATATATTTTTACCTGCATTTATATCTCTATCATAAGTGGTATTACAATAAGGGTAAGTCCAGACTCTATTTGATAATGAAAGTTTATCTATTTTGTAGCTACATATACTGTAAACTTTTACACTTGGATAAATTCTATATTTATAGGCTCTTAATGTAGTTTTTTGCAAATACTTCCTTTTTTTATATTATTTTAACGCGAGTTCGATTTAACAAAAAGTATTTAAATTTGCTCAGTAAGAGGTGCAAATTTTTTAACACTTCAAAAAAGCTAAAAAGTGCAGACCGCTCGCTTTTAGTGCACTTTTTTTAACGCTTTTTTTCCGTTATAATTTTCATTACTTCAGTTTATTTAGTCAGTGGCTTATTATGCCATAGTGCAGTACCCCTTCCAGTTAAAAAATATGTAAAGTTTTAAAAAAAACCAACAAAGTAACTAACTCTTGATTATTTTAAACTCATTCCCCTCTAATCTTATTTTGATTTAGAGGAAGAATGCTTTAAAAATTTAGTTAAACTCTACTTTTATCTATTCATCATCATATTCTGCATCATTTGTTTTTGTTCTGGGGTCATTGTATTCATCATTTGTTGCATTTGATTTGCCATATCTACTACTGTATTAGGCATTTGTGATGCTACTTCTGGCATATCAGGAGTTTGAGGCATTGAATCTATTCCAGCTGGCGGCATTCCTTCTGCTACATTTGAAATGCTATTTATTTCCAATGCTGTTTCATCTGTTTTAGAAGCTGTATTTTTATAACTATTTATTGAAATATTGCTTAAATGAGTTTGAGCATCTGTAATCATACTTGCCATACTAGTAGCTGTTTCTGTAA
>CAZEOW010000146.1:0-2233 GCA_964514005.1 uncultured Nautiliales bacterium | reverse complement strand
AAAACTTCTGCGTATTTTTTATCTTCTCCTATAAGCGATGCTTGAGCAGGGGATAGTTTTTTTGTTGAAGAAGAGAGGTTAAATTGCGTAGGCACGATTATGTTGTAGTTTTTGATTTTTTCATCTTCTATTTCAATAGAATGAATTAAACTTCCTCTTGGAGCTTCTATAGCTATAGTAGCTTTTGCGTTTTTTATTTTAGGTTTTAAGAATGATCGCTCACACATATCTATTTCATCAATTTTTTCTAACAAATAAGACAAAATAACTAAAGGTTCATACACTCTTGCCACAACCCTTGTATATATGCTATCTTGATATTTTTCATAAATTTTTTTTATTTTTTCATTATTTAAAATTCCCCTAGCAAGCGGCCCTACTTCATAAAATTCGTTATTATATAAAGCGTTTTTGCTTAAAGATGTGCTTTTTTCTTCGCTAACTCCTTGCAAATTGCCGTTACTTTTAAAAAAAGCTTGATTGCCTAATACTAAAAACTTATTTACCCCTTTACCTATATCTTTAGGAACATTTTCAAAAAAAAGTGCTAAATCTTTAGAGATTAAGTCTTCATTCATTATTTCTTTAATATATTCATCATAAATCTGTTTTATTAACTCTTTTAATTTAAAAATTTCTAAATTTGTCAGATCACACGTTACACCCCCGGGAATCATATACGAATTATGAGGATATTGTCCGGCAACTAAAGCTATAGCTTTTGATATTTTAGAAGAAAATTTAACTGCTTTAAAAATATATTTTTTATCTTTAATTACACAAGGCACTAATGTAATATAAAACCATTTAATATGATTTTCAACAATTTCTAACAAAGTAGTAATTTCTCTTAAGATTTTAGCTTTTTGAGTAATTTTAGCATCAATTGCACTCTCTATTGCCAAAACAGTTGCTAAAAGATGTGAATGACCGCATATTCCGCAAATTCTAGGATTAATAACAAGTGCATCTAAAAAATGCCTATTTTTTAAATACTCCTCAATTCCTCTATATTGCCAAAATTCAATTTCTACAAACTCTATTTTTTTATCTCCATATATTTTTAATTTCGCCTCCCCTTCTATTTTAGAGATTATTTTTTTATCTATTTTCATTTTTATCCTTACAACTATACTCAAAAAGCTTTTTATTTAATCTCTCATTTACTAAACTTTTAGCAATTCCGCTTAATGTCAAATAAGCCCTTTTACTAACTCCTAAAGGAATATTAGCGGGAATCCCCATAAATGTATCTGTTTTAAAAAGATTATCTTTTGGGAAATTAGGCTCTGTGCAGCCAAAACAGGGCGTTCCGGCTCTTGGCTTTGAGTTTATTTCATTCCATAAAATCTTATTACAATTACTATGAGTAAATGGTCCTTGACATCCTTGATAATAAAAAAGACACCCCTCTTTCTCCCCAAAATTTTCAGTATCAATTTTCCATTCAAAATATTCATTCCTAATACACCCCATATGAGAAGTAAAAGAGTATATCTCTTTAGGTCTATTTAATTCATCTAATAAAATTTTTTTATTTTCAATAAGCATTGTTAAAACATACACAAGCCATTGAGGATGTATAGGACAGCCCGGAAGGTTAATAATTTTATCTTTACATCTATAAAATTTTCCCTTTGAAGTTTTATTAAACATAACCCCCTCTCCAAACATTCCCCCATATACCGCACAAGTGCCAAGTGCAAGGACTTTTTTAGCTTTAAAAAACAAAGAAGAAATCAATTCTTTTAAAGGATAGCCAAGTCTTGAAAAATTACTCTTTAATGCACCCTCAATTATTAATAAATCGCTTGAAGTTATTTCAAATTCTTTTGAATCTAATATAGGATGATATAAAAGCTCTATTTTTTCAAACAAATACTCTAACTCTTTAAAATTTAAAAACGAATGCGAACAACCATTACATGTAACAGCATCAATCCAAATTACTCTAAACTTTGAGTGCATTGTAAATATTCTCACTTACAGATTCTACATATTCGCTTAAAGGTTTTGATAAAATACCCTCTTTATTTAAAAACGCAAGCCCTCCGATATACCCCATAAAAAGGCCAAATGCCGCAAAAAAATCTTGATTTTTAAGCTCTTTTTTCCTCACTCCCTCTTCAAAAAATATCATTATTTCAGTCACAAACGCAGACACACAAAGCATCCCCTCACATCCGTTTGCAAAAATTTCTTTATTAGATAAATACACTCTCATAAAATAATC
>CAZEOW010000145.1:0-2235 GCA_964514005.1 uncultured Nautiliales bacterium | reverse complement strand
AAAATATAAGGAGTGCCTTTTGCTAAAAATATCCCTAATTTATCCAAAAACTGATTATGTCCCGCAAATGAATTTATAAATAAAAAAAGTTTCTCGTTCATATCTATTTCCTTTAAAAGAGAATTGGTTTAATTCTTTAAATAAATTCCCTTGCTTTTTGTAAAAACTCTTCTTTACTTAGCCACCAGTCATTTTTATCGGAGCTATATTCAAAGCCTATTTCTTTTTCCTCTCCTTTTTCTCCTAGCATATTTTTCGAATAATTAGCATTAAATGAAAAGTTAATAGTAGGTTTAATTACAAAATGATCTTCAAATTCTACACATCTATCATCTCTTGTAATCATAACTTCGTGTAATTTTTCACCAGGTCTTATTCCTATAAATTCAAATTTACAATCGGGACATAATGCTGTTGCAAGTTCTATAATTTTCATAGAAGGTATTTTAGGTATAAAAATTTCACCTCCTTGCATTCTCTCAAAATTTTTAAGAACAAATTTTACCCCCTCTTCAAGAGTAATTAAAAACCTACTCATCTGAGGATGTGTTATTGGAAGAGTCTTTTTGCCTTCTTTTATAAGTTTTACAAAAAAGGGAACAACACTACCTCTACTGCCTATTACGTTTCCATATCTAACTACGCTAAATCTTGTTTTTCTTTTTCCAATCATATTATTTGCCGCAATAAAAAGTTTATCACTCGCTAATTTCGTAGCACCGTAAAGGTTAATGGGAGCTGCGGCTTTATCGGTTGATAATGCAATTACCTTTTTTACATCATTTGCAATAGCACAATCTATTATATTTTGTGCACCATGAATATTGGTTTTTATTGCTTCCATAGGATTATATTCTGCTGCTGGGACCTGTTTTAGTGCCGCAGCATGTATTACATAATCCACATCTTCCATAGCTTTATTTAAACGCTCTTTATCTCTTATATCTCCTATAAAATATCTCATACATTTATTGTTAAATTTTTGAGCCATTTCAAATTGTTTAAGCTCATCTCTACTATAAATAATAATTTTATTTGGTTTATAAGTTTTAAGTAAAATTTCCGTATATTTTTTTCCAAAACTTCCCGTTCCACCTGTAATTAAAATATTTTTATCATTAAACACTTTTAACCTTATTATTAAGTTTTAATATCTATTATAAATTGTATCATAATTATCAGCAACTTTTAAAAGTAACTTTAGGCTTTATCTCTAGTTTATCATATGTAGTGAATAATCCTTTTTTATACATTTTTATAGCTGCTCTTGCTATCATAGCAGCATTATCTGATGTAAATTCCATCTGAGGATATAAAAGATTAAAATTAAACTCCTTTGCTAATTTTTCAAATTCACTTCTTAAAACTAAATTAGCACTTGCTCCTCCTACAATTGCAAAATTTTTAGGTTTAAACTTTTTAATAGCCCTTTTACTCATAAAAACTAAATGCTTTATAGCCTTTTTTTGAAAAGAAGCGGCAATATCTTCTTTTTTATAAATATTTTTTTCAATTTCAAGTCTTACTGCATTTTTAATTCCAGAATAACTAAAAGCAATATTAGGAGAGTTTTTTAAAGGTAAAGGTAAATCAATAATATCTTTTCCATTTTTAGCAAGTTTTTCTATAATAGGACCTCCTGGATATCCTAAATTAAGCATTTTTGATACTTTATCAAAACTCTCTCCAAAACTATCATCAAGAGTAGTAGCAATTTCGCAAACCTCATCAACATCAAAAAAATTTAATATTTTAGTATGTCCTCCACTTACAAGTAAAACCATTAAAGGTGAAATCTCTTCTTTTTCTATAAAAAGAGAATAGATATGCCCTATTAAATGATTAACACCTATTAAATTTTTTTTAAGTGCAATACTTAAAGCCTTTGCCATCATTACACCCTCATTTAATGTTACAGAAAGTCCTGGTGCATTTGTTACTGCTATAGCTTTAATATCATTAAAAAATAGTTTAACTTCTTCCAAAATTTTTGGTAAAGCCTCAGCATGCAATCTACTTGCAAGTTCTGGAACAACACCTCCATAAATAGAATGCTCTATTTCTTGAGAGATTTTCTTATGAAAAATAAGTTTTTTATTATTTATTTGCATTAAAGCCAAAGAAGTATCATCACAACTACTCTCAATAGCTAATATCATTTACAACCTTCCCTTAGTATTATAACGCGAGTTCGATTTAACAAAAAGTATTTAAATCTGCTCAGTAAGAGGTGCA
>CAZEOW010000144.1:0-2323 GCA_964514005.1 uncultured Nautiliales bacterium | reverse complement strand
TTGACATTAGAAAATTATAACGAGTTACCTAGTATCATACCTGTTTTAAAAGAAAGAGAGCTTATTTATCCTTTTATGATAATTCCTATTTTTTTAGAAGATAAAAATGACATATTAGCCGCTCAAAAAGCTATAAATGACCACTCTTTACTTTTTGTTTCTATTAACGATGAAGTAGGAACATACGGAACAATAGGAACAATTATAAGAAAAGTTACCTTGCCAGAAGGCAGAGTTAAAATTCTTTTCCAAGGATTAAGTAGAGGTAAAATATTGGAAATAAAAGAAAAAGAACCGACTTTAGCTTTAATTGACAAAGTAGAACCTTCTACAACATCTAGTAATAAAGAAATAATTGCACTGCTTGAGACATTAAAAGAGCATATCATTACATTAAGTGAAATAAATCCGTTTTTTCCAAAAGATTTTATAAAAATAATCGATAACAACACTGATGCAAATAGAATAATAGATATAATTGCAAGCTCGCTTAAACTACCTACAAAAAAAGGGTATGAATTATTTAAAGAAACAGACACTCACGAAAGATTAATAAAACTAATTCATTTTATTTTAGAAGAGATTGAATCGATAAAACTAAAAACCGAATTATCTAAAAAAGTAATGCAACAAGTCCAGGAAGCAAACAGAGAGCATCTCTTAAGGCAACAATTAAAACTAATCCAGCAAGAGCTAGGAATTACAAACGAACTTGAAGAAGAGATAAAAGAGTATTACGAAAAACTTGAAGAGCTAAAAGAAAATATGAGCGAAGATGCTTATAAAGAGATAAAAAAACAAATAGATAGATTAAATAGAATGCATCCAGACAGTGCCGAAGCCACAACCACGCAAAATTACATAGAATGGGCACTTGAGATTCCATTTGGAAAATATGCAAAAGAAGAATTTAGCATACAGGAATTAAAACAACGCCTTGATAATGATCATTGGGGGCTTAAAAAACCAAAAGAAAGAATAATTGAACATTTTGCAGCAAAAGAGCTAGCAAAAATGAGAGATAATGAATTTAACGGAGCAATTTTATGTTTTGTAGGGCCTCCGGGTGTTGGAAAAACATCTCTTGCAAACTCTATTGCAAAATCGCTTGATAGAAAGTTAGTTAGAATCGCACTTGGAGGACTTGAAGATGTAAATGAATTAAGGGGTCATAGAAGAACATATATTGGTGCAATGCCAGGACGCATTACTCAAGGATTGATTAATACAAAAGAGATGAATCCGGTAATAGTGCTTGATGAAATAGATAAAATAGCAAGATATAGAGGTGATCCTACAGCCGTTTTACTTGAAATACTTGATCCAGAACAAAACAGTGCATTTAGGGATTTGTATTTAAATTTCGAGCTTGATTTAAGTAAAGTTTTATTTATTGCAACGGCAAATGATCCTAGCACAATTCCTACGCCTTTGAAAGACAGAATGGAAATGATATTTGTAGAAAGCTATACCCCGCAGGAAAAATTTGAAATAGCAAAAAGATATTTAATCCCACAAGAGATGAAAAAACACTCAATTAAAAAAAGCGAATTAAATATAACTGATAAAGCACTAAAAGAGATAATCGATAAATATACAAAAGAAGCAGGAGTTAGAAACCTAAGACGTGTAATTGCAAAAATTATGAGAAAAGCGGCTTTAAAAATAATTGAGGGTGAAAAAAAAGTAAATATAAACTCTAAAAATTTAGAAGAGTTTCTTGAAAAAGGATATTTTGGAATTGAAAGTATCGATAAAAAAGAAAAAATAGGAGTAGTAAACGGACTTGCATGGACACCGGTTGGAGGAGATGTTTTAAAAGTTGAAGCGGTAAAATATAAAGGAAGAGGTCAAGTAATTTTAACCGGACAGCTTGGAGATGTAATGAAAGAGAGTGCTCATATTGCATATACGCTTATAAAAGTTTTAATAGATAATAAAAAAATAAAAGTAAAAGAAAAATCAAAAGAGCCTATTTATGCAAAATATAATATTCACTTGCATGTGCCTGAAGGTGCTATTCCAAAAGATGGACCAAGTGCTGGAATTACAATGGCAACAGCAATTGCTTCGCTTTTTGAAGAAAGAAAAGTTAGAAGTGATGTTGCTATGACTGGAGAAATTACATTAACGGGAGATGTATTGCCAATTGGCGGACTTAAAGAAAAACTAATAGCCGCTTATAAAGCAAGAATTAAAAAAGTTTTAATCCCGATTAAAAATTATGAAAGAGATTTAGACGATATTCCAGATGAAGTTAAAGAAGGACTTGAAATAGTGCCTGTTAAAAGAATAGAGGAAGTTTTAAGTGAGGCTATTATTT
>CAZEOW010000143.1:0-2342 GCA_964514005.1 uncultured Nautiliales bacterium | reverse complement strand
TTTTTTTGATAAAATTATTGGAAAAAAGGATTTTAATGGAAAAAGCAAAATATATTTGGATGGATGGTGAATTTATTCCTTGGGATGAGGCAAAAGTTCATATATTGACACATACTCTTCATTATGGAAATGGGGTATTTGAAGGAACTAGAGCTTATCAAACGGAAAATGGACTTGCAATATTCAGATTGCAAGATCATACAAAAAGGCTTTTAAATTCTGCAAAAATAGTAAAAATTGATATTCCTTTTTCTCAAGAAGAGTTAGAAAAAGCACAAATAGAGCTTCTTAGAAAAAATGAATTTAAAGGTAATGTTTATATAAGACCTATTGTATTTTTAGGATATGGGAAAATGGGGCTTTATCATATAGGAGCACCTGTGCATGTTGCAATTGCTGCATGGGAGTGGGGTGCATATCTTGGAGAAGAGGGGCTAGAAAAAGGTATTAGAGTAAAAGTTTCTTCAATTACAAGAAATTCTGTAAAATCTACTTTTGGTAAAGCTAAAGCGGTTGCTAATTATTTAAATTCTCAAATGGCAAAATTTGAAGCACTTGAAGCTGGATATGAAGAGGCTTTAATGCTTGATGATGAAGGGTTTGTTGCAGAAGGTAGTGGAGAGTGTTTTTTTATAGTAAGAGATAATGTTTTAATAACACCTCCAAATGATAACTCACTTGAATCTATTACACAAGCTACAGTTATTGAATTAGCTAAAGATTTAGGTATTAAGGTAGAAAGAAGAAGAATTACAAGAGATGAAGTATATATTGCAGATGAAGCTTTCTTTACTGGAACTGCTGCAGAAGTTACTCCAATTCGTGAAGTTGATGGAAGAATTATAGGTGAAGGAAAAAGAGGAGCAATAACTCAAAAATTACAAGAAGCGTATTTTGATGTAGTTTATGGAAGAGATGAAAAATACAAGCACTATTTGAGCTATATAAAGGAATAGTATGCCAGCAGATTTGAATGGATGGGTAAATAAAGAACCAAAAGAGCCTCAAACTCCAAAGTTTGAGCCCCCTAAATTTATGCAAGGAAATAATGGTTTTGGAATTTTTATAATTATTGTGTTGATTGTAGTAGGAATTATGTTTAAGCCGTGGGTTGTTATTAATTCTGGTGAAGTTGGTATTTTATCTACTACTGGTAAGTTTGAGCAAAAGCCTTTATATCCGGGATTACATTTTTTTGTGCCAGTTATTCAAAAAGTATATGTAGTAGATACAAAAGTTCATATGATTAATTATAAAAAAAATGCAGAACTTGGAACTATGCCAGATAGATATGGAACTATAAAAGTTTATCCTTCTATTAATGTTTTAGATGCAAGAGGATTGCCTATTTTAGTTGAATTATCTGTAAGTTATAGATTAAATCCTAAAGAAGCGGCTTACACTCTTGAAACATACGGGATAAATTGGGAAGATAAAATTATTAATCCTGTTGTAAGAGATGTGGTAAGAAATGTAATAGGAAAATATCCTGCAGAAGAGTTGCCTGTAAAAAGAAATGAAATTGCTGCTTTAATTGAAAATCAAATAAGAGCACAATTACAAAAACTCCCTCATCAACCGGTAATTTTTGAAAGTTTTCAATTAAGAGATATTGTATTACCTGTAAATATTAAAAAACAGATTGAAAGAGTTCAAATTGCAAAACAAGAAGCGGAAAGAACAAAATATGAAGTTTTAAAAGCTAAACAAGAGGCTCAAAGACAAGCTGCAATTGCAAGAGGAAAAGCTGAAGCTAAGAAAATTGAATCACAAGGAAAAGCTGATGCTATGTTGATTGAAGCCAATGCTCAAGCTAAAGCTAATGAAATAATTGCAAAATCTTTAACAGCAAATTTACTAAAACTAAAACAAATTGAAGTTCAAGGTCAATTTAATGAAGCTTTAAAAAACAATCCAAATGCAAAAATCTTCTTAACCCCAGGTGGAGTTGTGCCTAATATTTGGATGAATATGGAAGATAATAAAAAAGTGATAAGTAGTGGAAAAAATTAAAGCGATAATAGATTTTTATAAAACTATTTTTTTAGTTTCCATTACTGTTTTATTTTCTTTAATAGGTTATTTTTTTAGTAATTTTTCTCGTTTAGAAAATATTAAAATATTTGTCATAATTTATAGTATAATTATTTTTACAGCGGTGGTATTGCTATTTTTGATATTATGGAGACGAGAAATTAATAAATTAAAGGATTAAAATGGAAAATTTCGGATATTTTTTTATTGCTTTAATAATAACATTAATAAGTGTTATGTTTGTATATTTCGGAATAAAGCTTAGCCGTGAAAGTTGATTTTAATAAAAACGGGGGGTTAGTTCCCGT
>CAZEOW010000142.1:0-2365 GCA_964514005.1 uncultured Nautiliales bacterium | reverse complement strand
TATAATTTCTTTATTTGAAGGAGCAAGAAAAATTCAGATTAAATACGGAGCAAAAAAAGAGAGGACAAGAGTTATTCCAAATGGGGTTGATATTGATAGACTTTCTAAAGTAAGAAAAGAAAAGATTCCTAAAGTTGTTACCTTAATAGGAAGAGTCGTACCTATTAAAGATATAAAAACTTTTATAAAAGCTATGAAAATTGCTGTTGAAAAAGTAGATGGAATTGAAGGATGGATTGTAGGGCCTGAAGATGAGGATCCAAATTATGCAAATGAATGTCATATTTTAGTAGAATCTTTAGGACTTGAAGGAAAAGTAAAATTTTTAGGTTTTCAAAATATTATGGATATAATGCCAAAAACAGGAGTATTAACTCTTAGTTCCATTAGTGAAGGAATGCCTCTTACAATTATTGAAGGATTTGCTGCAGGACTTCCTTGTGTAGCAACTGATGTGGGAAGTTGCAGAGATTTAATTGAAGGTGGAAATGAAGAGGATAAAAAACTTGGAAATGCAGGATTTGTAGCTCCAATTGCTAATCCTGCAGCATTAGCTGATGGTTATATCAAACTATTTAGTAGTGATAATTTATATAGAAAATGTCAAAATAGTGCTATAAAAAGAGTTGAAACTTTTTATACTAAAGAGATTTTCTTAAATAGTTACAGAGATTTATATAATGATTTTTTGAAAGATAAAAAATGGCGGGCATAGGTTTTGAGATTAGAAAAATTTTAAGAGAAAGAAGTATTTTTTCAATTGTTAGAGCATTTTTATATTCAGGAGTAGTTAGTTCTGGTCCTTGGATTATTTCAATGGTTAGTATTTTTATTGCAGGTTATTTTGCAAATGAATTTTTCCATTCTCAAAAAAAAGCCATTGAGTTTACTATTATGATTACTTATTTAATTGCTTTTAGTTTAATATTGTCTGGATTTTTTCAATTATCTTTTACAAGA
Organism: uncultured Nautiliales bacterium; assembly: GCA_964514005.1. Classification (GTDB taxonomy): domain Bacteria; phylum Campylobacterota; class Campylobacteria; order Campylobacterales; family Nautiliaceae; genus CAZEOW01. Next base: position 1,405 of record CAZEOW010000142.1, on the reverse strand, counting down.
TTTGTTTCAGATTTATTATTTGAAGGAAAAAGAGATGAAGTTTTAGCTAATACTGTGGGAGTTACGATTTTAAATATGATAGTTGGTTTTTTATTTATTTCTCCTTTTAGTATTTCTATTTATATGGCTACAAAAAATGTTTTATTAAGTTTTGCTTTTCATAATACATTTTTAGTATTAAACGCTTTATGGATTGTTAATGTTGTTTTGACTGGTCTTAAAAACTATAAATATATTACTTATTCTTTTTTAGTGTCATATTTGTTAATTGTTGTTTTAATTTTCTTTTTTGGAAATAAGGGAATAGAATTTTTTATGATAGCATTTTTTATAGGACAAGCTATACTTTTATTTTTATTAATGGGACTTTTATTTTATGAATTTAGTTCAGATAAATTGGTTAAATTTGATTTTCTAAAAACACATTATAAAGACCTTATTTGGATTGGATTTTTATTAAATTTTAGTATATGGATAGATAAATTTCTTTTTTGGTATAATCCATCAACAAGTGAAGAGGTTATAGGATTTTTGAGATATTCTCCTATTTATGATTATCCTATATTTTTGGCATACCTTTCTATTGCTCCTGCTATGGCTATGTTTTTGCTTAGAATTGAGACAGATTTTGCTTTTGCTTATGATAAATATTTTTCAGCAGCAAGGGAGGGAGGAACTTTAAAAGAACTTTATATGTATGCTAATGATATGATAGATGCAGCAAGAGTAGGGCTTAGTGAAATTTTAAGAATTCAATTATTAGTTGTGTTTATTATAGTTTTATTTTCAAAGCCTATTTTTAATGTTTTTAAAATTCCTATTGTATATATTCCTCTTTTTATAGTAGACTTAATAGGTACAACTCTTCAAGCTCTTTTTATGTCTATTTTAACTGTTCTCTTTTATTTAGATAAGAGAAAAGAGGTATTAATTTTAGTTGCATCTTTATTTGTTTTAAACTTTTCTTTAACTATTTTATCACAAATTTTAGGGCCATTTTTTTATGGATATGGATTTACTGTTGCTTATTTTTTAGTATCTATTGGAGGACTTTATGTAGTTAATAAGTCTTTAAAAAGGATTCATTATGAGACTTTTATGCTTATTTAGTTGTTTTTTTAGCTTTATTTTTGCTTTGAGTGTTGGGTTTAATTATTCTTATAAAGTTCCTAAAGAGGCTTTTTTTATTTATGATTGGTTAATAATTCATCCTGAGGTAAAAACTTATAAAACTTCTACTAAACTAATTGCTTATATAAGTATTGGTGAGAAGAGAAAAAAAATAAATAAAAATTGGGTTATAGGAAAAAATAAGAATTGGAAAAGTTATATTATGGATATAAGGAATAAAGATTATCAAAAATACTTATTAAAACAGATAAAAAAGTATTCAAGATTTGATGGA
>CAZEOW010000141.1:0-2399 GCA_964514005.1 uncultured Nautiliales bacterium | reverse complement strand
ATTATTGCAGCAAGATAAACTGTTCCACCATTAATTTTAATATAGGTAATATCAGTTGACCATACTTTATTTGGTTTATTGATTTTTACATCTTTTAGTTTATATGGATATTTAGGATGAATATCATCACTAATTGTTGTAGAGATTGGTTTAACTGCAAGTATTGCTTTAATACCAAGCTTTTTACGATATCTTGATACAGTATTTAAAGATACTTTATATCCCTCTTGTCGTAGTTGTCTATAAACCTTTTCTTCTCCATAAGTGCACATAAACTCATCATTAGCTATCTCTTTAATTCTTTGCTTTATTGCCTCTTTTTTAGGATTAATTTTTTTTGTATAATACTTATAGCTTCTGCTAATACCTACTAACTCACACAATCTTGATGGTGCTATATTTATATCTTGAGCTTGAACTTCTACCATCTCTCTTTTAGTCAATAAGTCCAAGCTCTTTAGCTTTCCCACTGCCCAATCTCTTTCTACCGTTATCTTACCAACAGTCTTTGCATATTTATCTACTTTTTTTTCTAAATCTTTTATTTTATCTTTATACTCTTTTACTGCTTTAGATGGCTCCATAGCAATCTCAGCATTATCTAAAAATTGCTTTTTCCAATTGATTATATTTTTAGGTAAAACATTATACTCTTGCGATATCTGATTTAGAGTTTTATCACCCTTTAAAACTTCTAAAACAACTTTTACCTTAAACTCTGCTGAATATGTCGTTCTTTTTTTACTCATTTTTTAACCCCTTTTATTTTTTACTATTCTTATTATACTTTTATTTTTCTAAATCTGTCTTTTTTATAGGGGTATTATAAAGTTTGAATGGTGTCGCACATTCCACCCCTCAGCTTAGCCGTTGTATCTATGATATTAAAAATTGAAACTTTGTTTATTTATACAAAATTTTAAATATATAATTTTTTGTGATATAATTAGACATGAAAAGCATTATCTATAATTAAGGGAGAATTTAAATGGATTTTATATACATACTCATTGCACATATAATGACAATAATCTCTATAATATCAATGTTATATTTAATTGGTTTTTTTATAATACATGCAGAAAATGAAATTGAAAAAATTATGAGAATTTTAGCATTTTCTGGTGGTCTATTAATATTTTTTGGTGCTAAAATTGCTGATTTGAGTATACCTTCATTAATGTTAAATTCTATTGATCCTAGTGGAGGTTTTATTAATTACTTTTTCCCTGCAATTACTGGTGGATTGATAACTTATTTTTTATTTCAATCAATAAAAAAATCTAAATCAAAAAACAATCAAAAAATTTACTTTTTAATTTTATTATCTACCTTTATTATATTAATTTTCACAGATATTTATCTAGGTAGTATATTGGATAAAAATGAAAAAACAAATATTGTCATAAATGTGAGTTTTTTAACAGGAATGATACTAACTTTACTTTTTAATATTGACATAGTTCAATATATTTATAGTTTTATTAAAGATGAAAGTGACACCTCACATATAAATAGCAAGAAAAAGACAAAAACTTGGAAAGATGAATATAATGAATATTAATCATAACTAAAATTTCAAAGGTACTGCGATGAAAGAATTACTAACATTATTAAAAAAATTAATAGTTTGGATATTTAGTAAACTAGATAATCTATTAACTTACATAATATTAAAAACAAAAAAACATCTTGCAAATAGAGTTGATAATAAAATATTTGTTTTTGGATTGCCTCATTCAGGGAAATCGACACTAACCGCAGCTCTTATTAAATTTTTAGATACAGACAATAATTATATATTTAGAAGGGATCCTATAAAAAATCCTAAAGGTGTTTTAGTTATAAGAGATTGGATACAAAATTTTTATAATGGGGAATTTCCGTTACAAACACCAGAAAATGAATTTACAAAAATTAACATAGAGTATCAAACTATAAAAAATAATAAATTAAATAAGTTATCACTTTATGAAATAGCGGGAGAAGATGTTATTAAATTTGACCCAACTCATAATGAACATAATAATATACCTCCCGAATTAGTAAATTTTTTAAAGGAAAGTAATGGTACCATAATAACAGCATCTTGTGAACCTGATAGAGCAGATGAAGAGGAAGTAATTCGTGATTTTTTAGAATATCTATTTAGAAGCAACTATAATAAACCTATATATTTTATACTTACAAAATATGATTTAGCAGAAAAAGGCTTTCAACATCATAAAAATGCGATAAGAACTATTTATAGCAAAGTAGGTAAACTTTTAACGTCATACAATAACTCATATGTATTTGCTTTTTCTGTAGGACAAGTAGATAATAATAAAATTATAAATGATAAATCTGACATTCCCCACCCCAAAAAAAGAAAAAAAAGAATAAGAAAAATAGGTTAA
>CAZEOW010000140.1:0-2406 GCA_964514005.1 uncultured Nautiliales bacterium | reverse complement strand
GAGCTTGATAAAATTGATGTAAAAATTAAAGATATGGTAGCTGTTGGAGTTGTTTGTGCAAGTAAAAATTATCCTTATTCAAGTTCTCCTGCGGCTGAAATTAAGATAGATGATTTAAGTGATGTAAATGGATATATCTCTTTTGCAGGAGTTAAAAAGGTTGATAATAAATTAATGGCAACAGGTGGAAGAGTTTTAGTTTGTGTTGGATTTGGAAAAGATGTTAAAGAAGCAAGAGATGAAGCTTATAAGATTGTAGGTAAAGTTCACTTTGATGGAATGCAATATAGAAAAGATATTGCATATCAAGCATTAAAAGAAGGAAAATGAGAGAAGATTTAGAGTTTAAACTTCAAAGAGAAGGGCTAAAAGTTGCTTCTCTTTCTAAAAGAATAATTGCTATGAGTATAGATGATTTACTAGTTAGTTTTTTAATTGTTATAGCTTTTGCAGACTCTTTTTTAAAAGCAAAAAGTTATGCTGAGGTAATTTCTCTTACAAACTCTTTATTTATATATATCTTTATTGCTTATACTCTTTATCATTGGATTTTTGTAGCATTATATGGGAAAACTATTGGAAAAATGATTACAAAAATCAGAGTAGTAGATATACAAACTTTAGATAATCCAAATTATTTTAAAAGTTTTATAAGAAGTCTTTTTAGAAATTTTGATGAAATGTTTTTTTATTTAGGAATGGTTTATGCTTTTGCTGATAGGTTTAATAGAGCAATTCACGATATTATAGGAAATAGCATTGTTATTGAGGATTAGCTTAATTATATTTTTTTCTTCTTTTTTATTTGCTGAAGTTAGAATATTTGCAACTACTGTAAATATAAAAAACAAAACTTATTTTCTTAAAAATCCTATTATTTTTTATAATTCTTATATTCTACAAGCAAAAGAGGGAGTTATAAAAAATAATAAGATTTATCTAAAAAAAGATGTTGTTGTTTTTTCAAAAGAGGGTAAAAGTTATTCAAAGTCTCTTACAGCTTATTCTAAACAGAATATTTTATTAAATAATTTATTTTTTTATTCTCCTAAATTTAATGGGTGGTTAAGAGCAAAAAAATCTAAATATTTGCAAGAGAAAATAGAATTTAAAAGGCTCTTTTTTTCCACTTGTTGCGTAGATGAACCAGATTGGTATGTAAGTTCTTTAAATGCAACATATCTAAAAAAAGAGAAAGCAATTAAATTTTATAATATAGTTTTATATATTAAAAATATCCCTTTTTTATATCTTCCTTATCTATATGTCTCATTTAATAAAGTAAGAAAAAGCGGACTTTTAAAACCATATATAGGTTTTTCTCAAGAAGAGGGGTTTTTATATTCTCAACCTATCTATTTTGCTACTTCAGTTAATAGTGATTTAGAAATTACTCCTACTATTAGAACTTCAAGAGGTGAGGGAATTTATTCTATTTTTAGGTTTGTAGATTCTCCTAATTCTTATGGTGAAATTAAAGGAGGTTTTTTTAAAGATAGAAAGAGCTATTTTTCTAAAAATTCTCTTGCCTATCAAAAACATTTTGGATATAACTTTTTGTATAAAAGAGATTTTTCTAATTCAAAACTATATATGGATTTAAAATATGCAAATGATGTAGACTATTTTTATCTTGATGCTTATAATTATAAGTTTAATACAGTTTATCTTTCGGATAAAATCATTACTTCTAAAATAAATTATATTTATCCTTTAAATAATAAATTTTTTGGTATTTATATAAGTCATTTTATTGATACATCAAAAACAAATAATGATGAAACTTGGCAAATATATCCTCAGTTAAATTATCATAAATTTTTAAGTAAATTTAAGAACTTTTACACAACATCGGATTTTACTTTTTCTAATTTTTATAGAAACATTGGAAGTAATTTTATTCTTGCAGATTTTTCATCTGCAATCTCTTTTTACAAGTCTATAAAAGAGTATTTAAATATTAAATTAAGTGAAAATGTAAATGGAGGTTATGGATACTATCCAGATAGTAAAACTATTCCAAACTCAAGATTTTTCTATTTAAATACTCAGCTTTCATTATACACTTCTTTGACAAAAAAGAAAAAAAACTTTTTTCATATACTCTCTCCCTCTTTGCTCTTTAATTTAAGAAACTTTACATTTTCAAAAATATATTCTGAATTAATGAACGCTCCTGAACTTCAAAACTATTTAACTTTTGTATTGTATCAAAACCTTGTTTTTAAAAATATTGCTATGGAACATAAGTTTGATAGTACTTATTATATTGATTCTCAAAAATTTTCAGAAATTGAAAATGATTTGCAATTTTCTTTTAAACAAGTAATTCTTAAAAATAATAATAAATATTCTACTGCTTTAAAACAGACAACTTATAACTACTTTAATCTCTTTTTTCAAAAT
>CAZEOW010000139.1:0-2419 GCA_964514005.1 uncultured Nautiliales bacterium | reverse complement strand
ATAAATGTGTAATGAGTCACAGAAGTGGTGAGAGTGAAGATGCATTTATTGCTGACTTTGCAGTAGCACTAAATTGTGGTGAGATTAAAACAGGAGCTCCAGCAAGAGGTGAGAGAAATGCAAAATATAATAGACTTTTTGCAATTGAGAGAGAACTTGCACTTCCAGAGTATATAGGAAAAGAGTTATTTTAATTGAAAGAATTTGATTTTGATTTTTTAAACAAGCGAGAGGTTAATATAAAACTTCTCGTTTTATTATTTGCTATTATTTCAATGGCTATTTATATAGGATTTTTAATATATGGAGATAGAGGCTTAAATAGGTTTATAGATTTACAAACACAAGATAAAATCTTAAAACAAGAAGTTAAAAAATTACAAGTTCAAAATATGAAACTTCAAAAAGAGTATTTTGGATTAAAAGATATAGAGGATAGTAAATGAGAGTTTTATTTTTATTATTAACTACATTACTTTTTGCAAGAGAAAATCCATTTGTTCCAGTAGTTACTAATAAAAATAAAAATATTGTTAAAAAAACTTACTTTAAATCAAAAAAAATCACTTTTTTAAATGATGCAAGAGTTTTAAAAAGTGTAATTTTTAAATATCAAACTCTAACAGGTGCTATAAAAGAGATAGAAATTCCTATAAATCAAGCTATTGATTGGCATAATCCAATAACAATTTCTACACAATTTACAAAAACACCTACAAAAGAGATAAAAGTAGGCTTTTTAAAATTATATATTAAAAAACATAAATTGCTATTATTTAACAAAGATAAATTAATTAGACATTTTTTATTAGTAAAACCATTTAGATATGTATTAGATTTCAAAGCTAATAAAGACTTTTTAACTTACAAAAAGACTACTAATACTTTTATTAAAAAAATAATTTTAGGAAATCATAGTGGATTTTATAGAGTAGTTTTATATTTAGATGGTGTATATAAAGCAATGATAAAAAACACACAAGAAGGATATTTAATTGAGTTTAAATAATATAATTTTAACAGGATTTATGGGAAGTGGAAAATCTACTATCGGTAGGGCATTAGCAAAAGAGATAAAGCATAGTTATTTTTTAGATACTGATAGTTTGATTGAGCATTTTGAAAATGAAAAGATTAGCTCTATTTTTGCTACAAAAGGGGAAGAGTATTTTAGAGAGTGTGAGAGAAGAGTGTTTGATTGGATAAAAGTAAATGTCAATAATAGTATAATTTCTACAGGTGGTGGCCTTCCTATGTATATTCCAGAGATTAAAGAAGCTGGATTTGTGGTATATTTAAAAGTGGATTTTGATGATATTGTAAAGAGACTATCAAAAGATGAAATAAATAAAAGACCATTATTTCAAGATTTAAATAAAGCAAAAGAGCTATTTGATAAAAGAGATAAAATATATTCTAAATTAGCCGATTTGGTAATAAAAAATATAGATATAAAAAAAACTATATCTACAATAAAGGAACATATATGGATGTAACACAAGCAAATTTAAGTCTAGATGCAGGATTGTATGCATTTGATAAAGCAAAAGATGTAAAATCACAAGAAGTTTTAGGTGCTCTTGGAATGACCCCACAGACTCAAAAAGCACAAAATGAAATTGATGAGAGTATGAAAGAAGCAATAGCAAGTGCAACAGGTCAAGGTGTAGGATTTGATATTAAAGCTTAAAGAATTTTATAAAAATAGAAAAAACTATATAAATTTTGAAAATATAGATTATACAGATGTGTATGATCCATATTTAGAAGAAAAGACTTCTAATCCTATTATGATAATAGGGGAAGCTCCTGGGGCTAATGAAGTAAAGAAAAGGGCTCCTTTTGTAGGAATGGCTGGAAAAAATCTTGATTATTTAATCTCTTTATCAAAATATGATAGAAAAAAAGATATTTTAATTACAAATGCTTTTCCTTTTAGAACTTTTGATGGTAATAAAAATCGAACTCCAAAAGCAAATGAATTAAAAGAAGGTGCTAAATTACTGTTAGAAGAGATATATATAGTAAAACCAAGACTTATTCTTCTTCTTGGAAATTCTGCTATAAAAGCATTTAGTTATTTGCCAATAGATGGAGCTAAAGAAGTAAAAAACTACAAAAGAAACTCAATAAATGAATTTGATTTTAAAAAATTTAAAACAAAAATAGGAGTAACTTTTCATCCAAGCCCTATAAGTTTTAATAGAAAAGAGATAAGAAACTCCTTAGAAGAGTTTTTTAAAACTTTGTAAAAGAGATTAAGACTTTATAGTCTTTAATGCTCTTTGTAATAATTCTGCATGATAAACCTCTTGTCTAGATATAAATAGTAAAAAGTCTGATAACTCTTTATTTCCTATTTTCTCAGCTAAGATTAAACATTCTTTCTCAGCTCCAATCTCTTCTTCAATATTATCTT
>CAZEOW010000138.1:0-2420 GCA_964514005.1 uncultured Nautiliales bacterium | reverse complement strand
CTTCTCTAGTTAGTCCTGCTTTTTTTCTTTTTATAACTTTTACAAGCTCTTTTATAGCCTTTTCTTGCCCAAATACTTTAGCTTTTAAATTCTCTTCAAGATTTTTTAATTTTTCTATTTCATTATTAGTTGCACTCTCTTTTGGAATATTTGCAATTTTTGCAACAATATTTTCTATATCGTTTTTTGTTATAAGTTTTTTACCTCTAAGTTTATATTTAGCACCCGCTTCATCTATTAAATCAATTGCACTATCAGGCAAAAATTTTTCCCTTAAATACTTTTTAGCTAAAATTGCCGCAGTTTTTAGGGCCTCTTTTGAATATCTTACATTATGAAATTGTTCATATCTCTCTTTTAATCCTTCAAGGATTTTTACAGTATCTTCAATGTTTGGCTCTTTTATATCAATCTTTTGAAATCTTCTATTTAGTGCTCTATCTTTTTCAAAATAGTTTTTATACTCTTCATATGTAGTAGCCCCTATACACTTAATCTCTCCTCGTGCTAAAGCAGGTTTTAATAAATTTGCAACATCTACATTACTTCCTCCAGCTGCTCCAGCTCCTACTATCATATGAATTTCATCTATAAACAATACAGGGTCTTTTTCTTTTTTTAACTCTTCTAAAATTTTTTTTACTCTTTTTTCAAATTCTCCTCTATATTTAGTACCTGCTAATAAACTACCAATATCAAGAGAATATATTTTTATATCTTTTAACTCTTTTGGAACCTCTTTATTTTTTATCTTTTTAGCAAGTCCTTCTACAATTGCAGTTTTTCCAACTCCAGCTTCTCCTACTAAAATAGGATTATTTTTCTTTCTTCTTGCAAGAATTTGCATAACTCTTTCAATCTCTTTTTCTCTACCTACTACTTTATCAAAAGTATCAGAGATAGAGACAAGCTCTGTGGTAAATTCATTTAATATATCTTTTTGTTTTTCCCTTTTTGTTTCTTCAACATTTTCAACTATATCTACTTTCTCAAGTCCAAACTCTCTAATAAGTTGAACTGTATAACTTCCCTCTTCATCAAGCAAAGCTACAAAAAAGTCTATCTCATCTGCTGCTTCTTTGTTAATTCCTTGAATATGATTAAACATTCTTTCAGTTGCTCTATGAAAAGCAAGAGTTTCTGTAGGATTTACTTCAATATTCACTTTTTCTATATATCTATCAAGATAATAATCAAGTCCTCTTAAAAGATAATCAACATCAACTCCTGCTTCCTGTAATAAAACTCTAATTTTTCTATTTTTTAAAAGCACATAAAAAGCGTGATCTACTGTAATATACTCATTTTTTCTTAATTTTACCTCTGTAACAATCTCTCTTAAAATATTTCTTAAACTTTCAGTTATTTGCATTATGCCTCCTCTACTACTGCTTTTAAGGGATATCCCGCATCTCTTGCTAAAGAGTGCGTTTTTTCAACTTTCATTACTGCAATTTCATAAGGATAGGTTCCAACTACCGCACTCCCTTCTCTATCTACTTTTAAAGTTAAATTAATTGCTTCTTCTTCACTTTTATAAAATACCCTCTTTAAAATTTCTATAACAAACTCAAAAGTAGTATAATCATCATTAAGTAAAATTACTTTATAAAGTTGAGGCAATTTATAAACAACTCTCTTTTCTGTTTTAAATTCAAGTGCCATTAAGCCCCTTTTTTGATATTATTATACCAAAGAAGTAGTTAAAGTTTTCTTCTTTATAAAAGATTTACAATTTACTAAAATTTAAAAAAAATATAAAAATTTGTTTCAAAATCTTAAAATTTTAAGTAAAATTTTAATAAAAATCTAAAGGAGTAATTATGAATGCTATTTTATTAGTAGTAGCCGTTTTAGTTATAGCGGGAGGTGCCTTTTTTGTCTTAAAATCTAAAAAACAACAGCCACCAACTCAACCTTCGCAAGAGCCTAAACCGACACCTAAACCTGAACCTGAAGTAAAAAAACCGCCTCTTCCACAAGAATTACAAGTATTAAATCTAAGTGAAGCTGAAATTAAAAATATAGTTTCATCTCAAATAAAAGAGGCTCAAGCAAATTTAGGAGTAGATGAAAGCTTAATTAAAGAACTTTATGAAAATGAATTAATATCTCAACTTGAAAACTCAAAAGATGAGTTTTACCACGCTTTAGAAAATAAAGATTATGATACATTAGAAAAAGTAGCTCACTCACTAAAAGGTGCGGCTCAAAATTTAGGGATAAAAGTAGTAGGAGATATTTTACAAACTATTGTAAATAAAACAAGAGCAAAAGAAGAATTAGAAGAGATAAAAATTTATGTAGATGCAGTTTATAAACTCTTACCAAAACTAAGAGTTAATTAACTCCCACATTTCCTCTTCTTTTAACAGTTTCACTCCAAGCTTTTTAGCTTTATCAAATTTACTTCCGGCATC
>CAZEOW010000137.1:0-2430 GCA_964514005.1 uncultured Nautiliales bacterium | reverse complement strand
CAGCGGATGTTCCTATTATTTTTGCATCTATATTTGTAAGGGCTTTAGCTAATTTTAGAGGAGTTTGCCCTCCAAATTGTACTATTACTCCGTCGGGATTTTCTATTTCTACTACGTTTCTAACTCTTTCAAAAGTAATAGGTTCAAAATATAAAACATCACTCGTATCGTAATCTGTTGAGACTGTTTCTGGGTTGCAGTTATACATTATTGTTTTTATTCCTAAATCCTCAAGAGCAAAGGCTGCATGAACACAGCAGTAATCAAATTCAATTCCTTGACCAATTCTATTTGGCCCTCCTCCTAATATTAAAACTTTTTTATTATCTTTTAAATCACTCTTTCTTAAAGGCACATTTTTTGTAATATTTACAGTTGAATATAAATAGCTTGTAGTAGTATCAAATTCCGCTGCACAAGTATCAACTTCATTATAATCTATTTTAATATTTAGTTTTTTTCTTGCTTGATATACATCTTCTTCATTAACTCCTATTAATTTAGCAATCATTCTGTCACTAAACCCAAATGTTTTAGCTTTTCTTAATTTTTCTTCATCTTCTAAAATATCTTTAGTAATTGTGTTTTCAAACTCAACTATTTTTTTAATTTGATTTAAAAACCAAGGATCTATTTTTGTTAATTCAAATACTTCTTCTATACTCTTTTTCATTCTAAAAGCTTGAGCTACATACAAAATTTTCTCATCATTAGGAATTCTTAATTTTCTTTTTAACGTTTCTTCATCACATTCTCTTTTTTCAAATCCATCAAGTCCTGTCTCAAGTGAATAAAGTGCTTTTTGAATAGATTCTTTAAATGTTCTACCAATTGCCATTACTTCACCAACACTTTTCATAGAAGTAGTAAGGGTTGAATCTGCACCTGGAAATTTTTCAAATGTAAATCTTGGAATTTTTGTAACTATATAATCAATTACTGGCTCAAAACTTGCAGCAGTGCCTGTAATATCATTTGTAATTTCATCAAGAGTAAACCCAACTGCTAAAAGTGTAGCTACTTTTGCAATAGGATATCCGGTTGCTTTAGAAGCAAGTGCTGAGCTTCTTGAAACTCTTGGATTCATTTCAATTACAACCATTCTACCATTTTCTGGATTAACAGCAAACTGAACGTTACTTCCTCCTGTATCAACTCCTATTTCTCTAAGAATAGCAAAAGAAGCATCTCTCATTCTTTGATACTCTTTATCCGTTAATGTAAGAGCAGGAGCTACTGTAATACTATCTCCCGTATGAACTCCCATAGGATCTAAATTTTCTATAGAACATACAATTATACAGTTATCATCTTTATCACGAATCACTTCCATTTCATACTCTTTCCATCCAAGAAGTGATTCAAGAATTTCAATCTCACTAATAGGACTTGCTTCAAGACCAATTTTTGCAAGTTCTTTAAACTCTTCCATATTATAAGCAACACCACTTCCAAGTCCTCCAAGAGTGTAAGCTGCTCTTACAATCAAAGGAAAACCTATCTCTTTTGCAATACTTATTGCTTCATCAAGAGTATGAGCAGTTGCACTTTTTGCTAAATCAAGACCAATTTTTTCTATAGCCTTTTTAAATTCTTCTCTATCTTCACCTTTTTTAATAGCTTCAGGATCTGCTCCTAAAAATTCAATTCCTTCTAACATTCCTTTTTCATACATTTGCATTGCTACATTTAGTGCTGTTTGACCTCCCATTGTAGGTAAAATTGCATCAACTTTTTCTTTTTTTATAATTTTTGCTACATTTTCTGGAGTAATTGGTTCTATATATGTAGCATCTGCAAATTCTGGGTCAGTCATAATAGTTGCTGGATTTGAATTTACTAAAACAACTCTATAACCTAATGATTTTAATGTTTTTGCAGCTTGGGTACCTGAATAATCAAATTCACATGCTTGACCTATTACGATAGGTCCTGAGCCTATAAGTAGTATTGTTTTTATATCTTCTCTTTTTGGCATAGATGACCTTTTTTATATGTAATTATATTAAAATTTTGTAAAATTTTTTTAAAAAGGAGAGAGATGTTTTTTAGAAAGAAAAAAGAGACTTTAAGAATGCCAAAACCTGATGATTTTCCAGACTATGATTTAGTTAAAAATATTATAATTATAGATATTAGAGATGAAGAAGAGATAAAAGAGTATGGAAAGTTTGAAAATTCTATTCATATTCCATTTGATGAATATTTTGCAAGTAAACTTTTAATGCTTGATAAAACGAAAAAATATGGCATAATGGATTTAAAAGGAGTATATCCTACTTTAAAAAAAGCACAAGCAATAGCTAAAGAAGCTGGACTTGATGCAGTTATGCTAAGGGGAGGTTTTTTTTATATTACAGAAGTGCTAAATATAAAACCATAAGGAGAAGAAGTGCTTTTAACACATATAGGAGTTGGAGCAGTAATAGG
>CAZEOW010000136.1:0-2453 GCA_964514005.1 uncultured Nautiliales bacterium | reverse complement strand
AAATGAGCTATTATAACACCGTAGAAATAGATAGAGATGAATTAAGAAGACTAGAGAAAAAAGCAAGAGAAGCTGAGGATTTAAGAAGAAGAGTTGAAAAAGAGAGAAAAAAAAGAAAAAGTGATTTATCAAGAATAAGAGAAGAATTTAATGCAAAGATTGAAAGACTAAATAAGATAAATCAAACTCTATCAAATGAACTTAGAGATGTAAATGATGAGCTTTTAAAAACAAAGGGTGATATAGAAAAAGTAAAAGAAGATGTTAAAAAAAATAAAGAAAAAATAAATAATCTTATATCTAGTTTGAATAAAGAGAAAAAAGAAAAAAAAGAGCTTGCCCTTTTTTGGATAAATAACTTAAATTCTCAAATAGATATGATTAAAGAACTTGATCACGAAAAATTTAAACCAGCAGAATTAAATAGGCTTTTAGCACAAGTAGAGCTTGCTAAAAAAAATTTTGATAGTGGGATGTATGAAGCGGCTATATCATCTTTGCAAGAGAGATATTTAGATGCACAGGATTTATTTGAAGAAGTTTTTTTACTTCAAAAAGAGTTTGAAGATTTAAAAGTTAAAGCACTTGAAAATTTAGATGAGCTAAAGGCATTGCTAGAAGCTCAAAGAGTAGTGGAATATGAATTAGAGGGTGAAAGAGTGGAAGTTGATGTGGATTATTGGAGTGAGGGAAGATTAAGTAAGATAGAAAAAGAAATATTATCTTTAGAAAAAGAGATAAATGATAAAAGCACATCAACAAAAAGACTTAAAGAAATTTTAGATTATCAAGAAAAGTTAAAAGAAGAGTTAATAAATATTAGCGAAAAAGCAAAACATAATCTTTTTATGTATCAAGCAAGAGTAGATAGTGCAAATGATATTATAGATATACTTGATGAGATGGGATTTGAGGCTGTTGATAATGCTTTATTAGCAGATGATAAGAGAAAATCTCTTTTTGTGAAATTTGAAAATGAAAGCGAAGAGGAGATAATGGTAATTTTATCTCCAAAAGATGATAAAAATGTAGCAAATATTATGTTTGATATTGAATCTACTAATCCTAAATTTAAAGATTTAAGACTTAATAATATTTTAAAAGAACTAAACAAAAAAGGTGTAAGGGTTGAAAATTTTGCCTGCACTGATAGTGAAAATCCAAGAAATATTATTAATGAATTTAAAGATTTTGAGAAAGTAAAAGAGGGAAAAGTTGAGGAGAAGTTAAAGAAATTAAAATGAGACTATATAATTTTGATGTAGTAGAAGATGTATTAGGTCCTTTTAAAAGAGCGGTAATTTGGACACAAGGCTGTCCTTTTAGATGTAAAAATTGTATGAGCCCTGATAGTTTAGATGTAAATGGAGGCTTTGAGGTAAGTGTAGAAAAATTAGCTGATATTATCAATGCGCTTGATATTGAGGGTATAACTATTAGCGGTGGAGAGCCGTTTTTGCAAGAAGATGAATTAGTTAAACTATTAAAGCTATTAAATAAAGACTTAGGGGTTATTGTTTATACGGGATTTTTGTTTGAAGAAGTAAAGAATAAAGAGTTAATTAAATATATCGATTTATTAATCGATGGAAAATATGAAGAAGATAAAAACAATGGAATTGCTTTTAGAGGTTCTTTTAATCAAAAGGTTTATTTTTTAACTGATAGATATAAAAAATTTCAAAATGAATATAATTCCTTTAAAAGAAAGGTTCAAATAAAAATAGGAAAAAGAGTCGAGATTATAGGAATTCCAAACAAAAAAACATTAGAAGGTCTTAAATGTTTGTAACAAAAAGATATATCTATACGGATGAGGGGAGAAAGGATAATAAGATTGTTTTAAATGAAGTTGAGCTAAATCCGTTTTTATTAAATATAAAAAATCCTAAACGTTTTTATAAAGATGCTTTTTTTTATGATTATGATTTTTCTTTTTTAGGAGATTTTTTTTATTTTGATGAAAGTATTGCAAATATAAATGGAAAAATTATTGAACATAACTTATTAATGCCGAATAAAAGAAAAGAGCTTTTTAATGATTTAGAGCCGTTAGAGAGGTTTTTTGATAAATATTTGAAAAAAAATATGGTTGTTATAACTTTTGAGGATTTGAGTGATTTTAATACGGATAATTTTATTTTAACTCCTTTTAAAGCTTTTGAAATAGAAAATAAATTAAATAATGTATATATAAAAAATAATTCAAAATGGATAGATATAAATGCTTTGAATAATTCATTTGTATATGCTCCTAAGTTTTATTTAAAAATCGATAAAATTAAAGAGTTTGAAGGAGTTAAGGGTGTGTGTAAATTAAAAGTAAAAAAAGATAAAAGATTTTTAGATATTGAATTATCAACTAAAAAAATATCTATTAACTTATTAGAACTTATAAAGGTTGAGAGATGAATTTAAACGAGTTTAAAGAGTGTTTTGAAAAATTAAGAAAT
>CAZEOW010000135.1:0-2505 GCA_964514005.1 uncultured Nautiliales bacterium | reverse complement strand
ATTATCTAAACTGTTTGAAATAGAAAATCCGCCATATGATATTAATTGTGAGTATTTGAAACCATTAAAACAGAAATTTTATAAATTGTAAGGAGTTTTTATGATAATTTTTCCGGCAATAGATTTAAAAGATGGTAAAGCAGTAAGGCTTACAAAGGGAGTGATGGATAGTGCAAAAGTATATAGCAGCGAACCGTATGAGCTTGCAAAAAAATTTGAAGAAATGGGTGCTAAGTGGCTGCATATTGTAGATTTAAACGGAGCATTTGCGGGAGAGCCTAAAAATATAGAGCAAATTGAAAAAATTAGAAAAAATACAAATTTAAAAATTCAGCTTGGTGGTGGTATTAGAGATGAAGAAACTATTAAAAAATACCTTGATTTAGGAATAAATAGGTTAATTTTAGGAAGTATTGCGGCAAAAGAACCTGAGAAAGTAATAGATTTGGCAGAAAAATATCCAATTGCAGTAGGAATTGACGCAAAAGATGGACTTGTTGCTATTGATGGATGGGGTAAAACAGAAGGTATTAAAGCAATGGATCTTGCAAAAATATATGAAAATTCAAAAATAGAGTGTATAATTGCAACAGATATTTCAAAAGACGGAACATTAAGCGGATTAAATATAGAATTTATAAAAGAGATTGAAAAAGCAAGTAAAAAACCTGTAATTGCAAGCGGTGGGGTAGCAAGTAAAGAAGATATTTTAACAGTAAAAGAGAATAAAATATATGGTGTAATAATAGGAAAAGCTTTTTATGAAGGAAAAATAGATTTACAAAAAATATTAAAGGAGTATTAATGGGTAAAATACTTGTAGTAGACGATGCAGGAGTTATGAGAAAAATTATTAAAAATGTTTTAACAAACAAAGACCCTCAAAAAGGATTAGGACTAAATCATGAAATTTTAGAAGCAGCTGATGGAGTTGAAGGATGGGAACAATATCAAAAAAATAAAAAAAGTATAGATATTATTTTTACAGACTGGAATATGCCAAGAATGGATGGACTTCAATTTGTTAAAAAAATTAGACAAGTAGATAGAAAAACTCCTATTATTATGGTAACAACAGAGGGAGAAAAAACAAAAGTTTTAACTGCTCTAAAAGCGGGAGTTAATAACTATATTGTAAAACCATTTACTCCAGAGACTTTAAAACAGAAACTTGAAAAAATAGGATTTGTTGTAAATGGATAAATATTTTGAAGTAGTAGTTACTACTACCGCTTTTAAAGATGAAATTGAAAATTTTTTAATAGAGCGTTTTTTTAACGGAATAGAAGAGAAAAATAATTCTTTAATTTTAAGAAGTGAAGATAGACTTGATGAGTTATTAGAGGAATTAAAAGAGTATAAAAAAGCTTTAGAAGAAATTTTTAATAAAAAATTTGAAATAGATATAAAAATAGAAGAAAAATCAAATAAAGATTGGGTAAAAACTTATCAAGAATCTATAAAGCCAGTAGAAATTGATGAGTTTTATATCCATCCAAGTTGGTATTCATCAAAAGAAGGTAAAATTAATATTATTATAGACCCTGCTCTTGCCTTTGGAAGTGGACATCACGAAACAACAAAAAGCTGTGTAAAAGCTATTAAAAAATTTGTAAAAAAAGATACTACTTTTTTAGATGTAGGTTGTGGAAGTGGAATATTAGGAATTGTTGCAGCTAAATTAGGAGCTATAGTTGATGCTTGTGATACCGATCCTTTAGCTGTTAAATCTGCAAAAGAGAATTTTGAGCTAAATAATGTAACATATAATAAAATTTGGGAAGGTAGTGTTAATAAAACAGATAAAAGTTATGATATTGTGGTAGCAAATATTATTGCTGATGTTTTAGTATTTATTGCAAATGATTTAAAAAAACATACAAAAGATATATTAATTTTATCTGGAATAATTGATAAGTATAAAGATAAAGTTTTAAAAAAATATAAAGATTTTAAATTAATTGAAGAAATTTATGAAAATGAATGGGTAACTTTAGTTTTAAAAAGGATTTAAATGAAAGATAACAATAATTTTTTTGATAAAAATCCCCTTTTAGTTTTTATTATTTTTGCATTAGTTATTATTGTTTTATTTAGAAGTATCTCCCCTAATTCAAACTCTATTCAACAACCTATGATAGTTGCATATTCTGATCTTAAAAAACTTGCAAAAGAGCATAAACTTGAATATGTTGCAATAGGAAAACATTTAATAAAAGCAAAATTAAAAGATGGTGCTATTGTAACTATTCAAAGAGTAACAGGAGATAATACATTAATTCCCGTGCTAGATAAGTATAATATTCCATATGGTGCAATGAATGATAGTAATTGGTTTAGTGATTTAGTATTTGGATGGATTATTCCTATTTTTATTTTCTTTGCTATTTGGATGTTTCTTGCAAATCGTATGCAAAAAGGAATGGGAGGAGTTTTAGGAGTTGGAAGTGCAAAAGGACTTATAAAAAGTGAAAAACCTAATGTAAAGTTTGAAGATGTAGCAGG
>CAZEOW010000134.1:0-2509 GCA_964514005.1 uncultured Nautiliales bacterium | reverse complement strand
AGTAACTTTTACTTTATAATGATTTGGTTCAGTATTCTGGTATATCTCTGTACAAAGGTTAGAACTTCTAATAATCCCTGCGTGATTATTTTGATTTCTTCTATTTGCATTATCTTTAAAGCATAGAAATGGATTTCCGGTTTCATAATATTCAAGAAGTATTTTTTTCCAAAGCTCTTTTGCTTTAATCGTCTCTTTTGTAATATTAGGGTCGTTTTCATATTCAATATATCTTTTTTCAAATTCTTCTCCGTAAAGGTCCGTTAAATCCTTTGTTTCATACGGATCAAAAAGTGTCCAAAGTCCATCCTCTTCTACTCTTTTCATAAAAAGATCTGGAATCCAAAGTGCTGGAAACAAATCGTGTGCACGGCGTCTCTCTTCTCCAGAATTTTTCTTTAAATCAAGAAAATCTAGTATATCCATATGCCAAGGTTCAATATATACTGCAATAGCACCTTTTCTAGTTCCAAGTTGATCAACTGCAATTGCAATATCATTTGTAATTTTAAGCCAAGGAATTACCCCTCCTGCTGCGTTTTTATGGTTATCTATAAAACTACCAAGTGCTCTAATTTTACTTACATCCCAACCAATTCCGCCTCCAAATTTACTAAGTAGAGCCATTTCTTTATAATCATCAAAAATTCCCTCAATATTGTCATTCATGCTACCTACGTAACAACTGCTCAGTTGATGCCTAGTTGTTCTAGCATTACTTAAAGTAGGAGTAGCTACCATTACTTCAAATTTAGAAATTACATCATAAAATTTTTTAGCCCAATACCCTCTAATTGATTTAGGATCATTTAAATTTACTTTATCCTTATCTTCATTAGGAATACTTTTAGGATTTGTTTCATTTTGAGCAAGAAACATTGCAACACCCATAAAAAGCTGTTGAGGAAGTTCTATCGGATTATTATTTCTATCTTTTATAATATATCTATCATATAATGTTTTAATTCCAAGATATGTAAATTGTAAATCTCTCTCTGACTTAATATAGTCATTTAAATCATCTAAATCGTATTTTTCTTTTAACCCTAAAAGAATTCTTCCCTCTTTTTCTCCTCTTTCAAAATATTCTCTTAAATGATTATACCCTGTAAATCCCGTAACTCTATGATATAAATCATATAAAAAAAGTCTTGCGGCAACAAAATTCCAATTTGGTCTATCTACATCTATTTTATCAACAGCAGTTTTTATTAAAGTCTCTTGAATTTCTGCTGTTGTAATTCCATCACGAAATTGGAGTTTTGCATCAAGCTCAAGCTCTGCAAAATCTACGCCGCTTAATCCCTCACATGCAGCTTTTGTATATTTTCTAATTTTAGAAATATCAAGTGCTTCTCTTCTTCCATTTCTTTTAATAACAGTAATTCCTGGATACATTATTCTCCTTTGAAGTGTATAGAAGTTAAATGAAATAATAACAAAGAAAACTTAAAAAAAAATTTCAATAATAATAAATATAAATAACTTGAGCTTCTTTTATATCCTTCCCATAAATTGCTAAAATTTTTAAATTATCAGCTTTAATTAACTTTCTATTTACACCCAAAATTACTTGATAACCAAAACCTGTAATACTATTATAAACAATAGAAGGATTAATAAAATAATCCCATCTTTTAGACATATTATCCATATTTCCGAAAAATATATTTCCTCCTATTTCATTAAAAGAGGTTAAATAATTTGAATAAATAACTCTTTTTAAATAAATAGTGCTAAATAAATTATAATGGTGCTGATAAGAGAATAAAACTTCATTTAACCACCTATAAAACTTATACTTATACAAAAAATCTTTTGAATAAGTAGAAATCAAAGTATAACTACTTCTCCCTCTTTTATAAAAACCTCTTAAACCTACTTCATTTCTTTTAGTAATATATAGTTTTGGACCTACTTTTAATAAAGCATCTTCATCTGCATTTTTATAAGAGATAAAAAATTCCATATTAACAGGTTTTATATGAAAATATCTAACAAGCTTTAACATCAAATCATTTGACTTACTATCTTTAGTGTCTCCTATAAAAATTTGATAATCTTTTAAATAAGATTTAGCACTATATAAAACTACTTTTTTAATATTTTGAATAGATAAAATATCAGCAATAAAAGGCAGTTGCCTTACTTTGAAATCTAAATAAAATAAGTTATTTTTATTACTTAAAGATATTTTTAGATAATTTTGAGTATTTTTTATTGCTTCAAAATATGTAGCATACATACCAGCATCTTTGTCTTTCATATTAAAAATAACATCTTCTAAATTTTTATATTCTTTAAGTTTATAATATCCTGCTGCTTTTTGATAAGGTTCAACTTTTTTTAGCATTTGTTTAATTTTGTCTTTATTATATTCATATAAATATAAATCCATCAAAATATAAGCTGGCAACTCTTTACTAACTTTACTAACTTTACTAACTTTACTAACTTTACTAACTTTACTAACTTTACTAACTTTACTAACTTTACTAACTTTACTAAC
>CAZEOW010000133.1:0-2527 GCA_964514005.1 uncultured Nautiliales bacterium | reverse complement strand
CGTATGCTTGAGAGAGGATAATATTTTCAACTCTCATTTGTTTATTTCTATATTTTGTATAACTTGCAAGTCTTTCAAGGATGTTTTTTGAAATTAGTTTTTTAGATTCGTTATCTAAATAGCCATCGGTTGTAGTTTTTATTTTTTCGTTTCTATTTATCATAGCGACTATTTCTCTATCTACTACAAATGTTCTAAACTCTTCTATTAAATCAAATACTAATGTCGGCTTTTCTTCATTATATGAATGCAGATATGATACATATATATTTAAGCCGGCTTTAATGAGTGAGTATTGAATTCTTCCGTAAAGAATAGCATAAGCGTAATTTAGGGCTGAGTTTATTTTATCTTTTGCTCCTTTTGTAACTCTTTTAAATTCAACTTCCATAATTTTACTAATAGCCTGCCAATACATAACCGCCGCACTTCCTTCAATTCCCATAAGCTCATCTATTTTTTTAGCTGTTTTTATTTTTAAGATATGTTTTTTTAAAAAGTCTATTTCTTCGTTTAGGTCTTTGTGGTATCTATTTCTATAAATTAAGTAATTTTTTTGATTTTTTAGTTTTGCGTATATAAATTCTTTTGCAAGTTTTAGATGCTTTGGAGTGTTTAGAATTTGCACTTGGGCAAATAGCGTTTTATAAGTTTTTATATTGTTAAAATATATGCTTGCATAAGGATTATAGCGGGTATCTATAAAATCTACGCTAATATTTTCTTTTGAGGCTTTATATAAAAAATTTGAACTAACAGAAAAATTTTTACCCTCAAAAATTACTCTTTTTACCTTTTTAATAGGAAAAGTATCTATAATTTTGCCATACTTTTTTAAAACTACTTTATTTTTATTTACTCCTAATGCAGTGCCGAATTCTTTTATATGAATAACTGATGAGAGTTTTATTTTCTTTTGAGTTTCTCTTTTTTTATTTTCTACCTTTTTTTCTACATCGTATAATTTATTATATGCTCTTGCTAAAATAAGCTCGATTGTTTTTTCTTGTTTAAAAAATAAAGATAAAAAGCTTAAATTTCTAAGTTTTACTCTAAATTCGTTTTTATTGTTTATAAGTTTATGTTTTTTAGCAAGATATACGCTCTCTACCGCACTTTCAATTATTATATTTTTTAAAAAGTGGGTATCTTGATTTGAGGCAAGTTTTAAATAGTAGTTTTGTAAGGTATTGTAATAAAAATTCATTTTTTTTATAAATTCATCTATGTCTTTATTTATATAGCTTTTTATTTTTTCTTTGATTTTTTCTATTCTATCTTTATCTATTCTTTTAAATATTCCCTTAAAATAAATACCTAAAAAACTAAATCCGCTATCAATTGAAGTGATGTATGTTTTTTCTTCTTTTAATGAAAGTTTTATTGTGTTTAAAAACTCTTTTAACTTAACAAAAATTTCTTCTATTTCTTCTTTTTGCCTGCTTAAAATAACAAAATCATCCGCAAATCTGACAAAATCATAATTTTTTAAAAATTTATCCATTTCGTTTAAATAGATATTAGAAAGAATTGGAGAAATGGAATTTCCCTGATATACCCCTAAATTATGCTCAATTACTTCATCTTTATAAACGGCAGGAATTTTTAAATAAAGCATAATAAGATGAATTAATCTCTCATCTTCAATTTTTTGTTTTAATAGAGAGATTAAAAAATCGTGATCTAGTGTATCAAAAAAATCTTTAATATCACTTCTTAATATCCATTTATTACCTCTTTTTATAAAATCAGATACTCTATTTATTGCCCTAAAAGTTCCTTTATTAGGTCTATAAGCATAAGATTTATCACTAAAATCTTTATTAAAAAGAGAATTTAAATATTCTTGAATTATTTTTTGAACAATTTTATCTCTAGGAGAAGAGATAGATAAGATTCTAACCTTTTCTCCCTTTTTTAATTCAAAATTTTTAACAGGCTCCGGAATATAAGAAAAATCATCGAGCTCTTTTTTTAGTTTTTGAAGCTCTTTTGTGGAAATGTCTATTTTCAACTCTGTTGCCGTCTTTTGCAAAAGATTGAGTGTTATCATAATAACTTCCTTCTAATAAAAACTCTTTAATATTTTTTTGAAGGTGTTTATTTAATCCAAAAAGTGCTATATTTTGAGATAAAGCTCTATTTAAAAAGTTTCTTGAATATTTATTAATTAAAGAGACAATAACAGCCTTTGCATCTTCATCCACTACTCTTCTTAATGCGGCATATTTATAGATTAAATCTTCTAAATCTAGTGTTTTAAATCCTCTGTGTTTGCACTCTATAATATGCAAATGATTATCTTTCATCAAAAGCAAATCAAACTCATTCCTAACCTCATCATCTTCTATCTCAACTCCAATTTCTATATCATCAAATCCTAAATCTTTAACTAAAAGATATACATAATACTCAAACATATCCCCCGTTAACGTTTGAAAAATATACTCTTTATCTAAATTTCTATTTGTTAAGTTCATTTTATCAAACAAATAATATACATTAGGAAAATCACGTCTTGATGGAA
>CAZEOW010000132.1:0-2561 GCA_964514005.1 uncultured Nautiliales bacterium | reverse complement strand
TTGGTCTCATTAAAATTTCAGCTCCAAAATTTTCAGAAATTTTAGCAATTTCTTCGTTATCGGTTGATACTACGATTTTACTAAAAAGTTTACTCTTTTTTGCTGTTTCTATGCTATATGCAATTAGAGGTTTACCATTAAAATCTTTTATATTTTTTTTTGGTATTCTTTTACTTCCACCTCTTGCGGGGATTATGCAAAGATTCATTTCAATACCTCAAAAAGAGATTTGATTACATAATTTTGCTCCTCTTCGCTAAGTCCCGGATACATCGGAATTGAAAAGGCTTCTTTATAATACCTATAAGTATTAGGCAAATCTTCACTTCCGTATCCTAAAGATTTATAAAAAGGTTGTTTGTTTATAGGAATATAGTGAAGCTGAAGAAAAATGCCACGTTTTCTCATTTCCTCAAAAAGCTTAGCTTTTGTAATTTTAACTTTATCAAAATCAACTCTTACGACATATAGATGATATGCACTGTTAGGATTGAATTTATAAAGAGGTTTAATTAAAGTATTTTCAAACGCTTTATCGTATCTTTTTGCAATTTCTTTTCTTTTTTGAATAAATCTATCAAGTTTTTTAAGTTGGCTGATTCCAAGTGCGCATTGAATATCGGTAATTCTATAATTATATCCCAATTCAACCATCTCATAATACCAAGGCCCTTTTTCAATATCACTTTGCCACTTTCCATCTCTATTTATTCCGTGATTTCTAAGTCTTAGTGCCTTTTTATAAATTTCTTCATCATTTGTGAGAATCGCCCCTCCTTCTGCTGTTGTAATATGTTTAACCGGATGAAACGAAAATATAGTAACATCACTAAATAAGGAATTTCCAACTCGAAACTTTGAACTTTGAACTTGGTTACTATATACGGCTCCAAGCGCATGAGCCGCATCTTCAAGGATTTTTATGTTAAATTTTTCTTTTATATATTTTAATTTTTCCATCTCAAGCGGATTACCGCTAAAATGTACTCCAAAAAGTGCTTTTATATTTTTATTTTTCTCAAGCAATTTTATACATTTATCAAGGTCTATATTTCCATCCTCTTTTATATCTACAAATATTGGCTTTGCACCTGCATAAAGAATTGAATTTGATGTAGCTAAGAATGAATTCGGTGTAGTTAAAACTAAATCTTGCGGGTTTAATAAAATTAAAGCTGCTAAATGGAGTGCCGCAGTCCCACTACTAACTGCAACGGCATATTTTGCCCCCGTATAATCACATAAAGCTTTTTCAAATTCTTTAACTTTAGGGCCTGTTGTTAAAAAATCATTTCTTAATACTTCCTCAACCGCTTTAATGTCTTCTTCTTCAATAGTCTGTTTTCCATATGGAATAAAAGCAAACTTTCCATTTTTCATTTTCAATTCTCCATTTTAAAGAAACTCTTTAGCTTTTTGTAAAAACTTTCCCTGCTTAGCTATCAATTATTTTTATTTAAGCCATATTCAAAAGCTATTTCTTTTTATTTAAAAAAATTTTAAAGATAATCGACTTCAAAAGAAAAATTACTAATTCACTTGCAATAACACATAATACAAGTATCACTTTTTATTTTTTCAAAGAACTTTTTACCTATTCCATTCATTTCATAATATCCTCTATTTTTGCAAACAATTCATTTTAGACAATGGAATTTTTCTACCATCGCTAGTTATTAAAAAATGTTTTAATCCTAAATCTATTCCTATTTTCTTATTAGATTTAGGAAGTTTTTGTGGAGTATAATCTGTTACAATAGATACAAAATGCCCTATCTTATTCATAGAGATTATTATTCGTTTGATATTTACTTTAATTTCTCTATGTTTCTTAATTCTGATAGGAGTTTTTCTTAATTTTGGAAGATATAATTTGTTACCTTTAATCTTAAAACCTTGAGGAATTTGTAGAGATTGTGTTAAATTCTTTTTAGACTTAAACTTTGGATAAGCAGATTTTCTCTCAAAAAACCTTGCAAAAAGTGGTTGGGATGGAGCTTCTTTTAACCAAGTTTGGTCTCTTTTTAAAAGAGTTAATTCCTTTGCTAATTGCAGATATGATAGAGATTTTCCTGTGTTTTTGTAATATTGAGTCTTTCTATCAAGCCCCAAATTCCACACATACCTGCTACATCCAAACCATTTTATTAACAACTCTGCAATTTCTGTTTTTGGGTATATTCTGAATTTGTATGTATACATATTTACATTATATCATTTGTTATCTAGAATATCAAGAGATAGATACTCTTTTACACCTTCTTAAAAGGAGGTCTTCAAGCGTTAATTATGATAAATATAAAATAAATATTTTTTTATGTATCTCTTTTTAATTTCCTCTCCCATTCATAAGCTGTTTTACAAATAAATTCTAAATCATTATATTTTGGAGTCCAGTTCATTTTTTTTGTAATTTTAGCAGGGTTTGCAATAAGTGCTGCTGGATCTCCTGCTCTTCTCGGAGCATTTTTTACTTTAAAGTCTACTTTGCTTACTTTCTTCATTGTATCAATCACTTCTTTTACACTAGCCCCTCTTCCATATCCTACATTAAAAATATC
>CAZEOW010000131.1:0-2572 GCA_964514005.1 uncultured Nautiliales bacterium | reverse complement strand
GCACTCTTAGCAATGCAAGACCAGAAATAGCAAATTATGAATTTACAACTCTTACGCCAAAACTAGGAGTTGTTAAAGTTGATGATTTTAGAAGTTTTGTAATGGCTGATATTCCCGGAATTATAGAAGGAGCTCATGAAGGAAAGGGACTTGGGCTTGAGTTTTTAAAACATATAGAAAGAACTCATACAATTTTATATATGATTGATTTAGCTTCTTTTAGAGATCCTGTATATCAATTTAAAACTTTAAAAAAAGAGTTAAAAAACTATAGTGAAAAATTAGCAAATAGAAATTATGCAATAGCACTTACAAAATGTGATGCGGTTGATAGAGAAAAAATTGAAGGTTTCTTTAAAAGAATGGATATTGAAATAACAGAGCCTAAATTTAGAGCAAGTGAAGAGTATCCAGTTCATTTTAGTGAAAACAGTTTTGTGCTTCCTATTAGTTCTGTTGCTAATATAAATATAGATACGTTAAAATTTGCTTTAAGCGATTTAGTGGAGAAAAGCAGTGAAAAGATTAATATTTAAAGTAGGGACTGCAACTTTATATGAAAAAGGTAAATTAAGTAATAGAATTGATAAAATAGTTGAGCTTTTGAGCGAACTTAATAAAGAGTATGAAGTATTACTTGTTAGTAGCGGAGCAGTAGGAGCTGGGTATACTCTTTGTCCTTTAGATAAAAGTAATTTAGCAAATAAACAAGCATTAGCAGCTATTGGGCAACCTTTATTGATGAAAGAGTATAAAGAGAGATTTAAAAAATATGGAGTAATTGTTGCTCAAGTGCTTGTAACTGCAGCAGATTTTGATAGCAGAAAAAGAACAAAAAATGCAAAAGAGATGATAAATGTTTTATTAGAAAATAAAATCATTCCAATAATAAATGAAAACGATTCTGTATCTGTAGAAGAGATTTTATTTGGAGATAATGACCAATTAAGTGCTTATGCAAGCTATTATTTTGATGCAGATATGTTAATAATTTTAAGTGATATTGATGCTTTTTATACTGATAATCCAAAAACAAATAAAGATGCAAAACCTATAAAAGTAGTAAATGAAATAAAAAAAGAGTGGCTTTTGAGTGAATGTAACCCAAATGATGAGTTTGCAACAGGAGGAATTGTAACAAAATTAAAGGCTGCTAAATTTTTAATGGATAGAGGAAAAGCTATGTATTTAACAAGTGGATTTGATTTAGAGGATGTAAAATTATTTTTAAAAGGAGAACATAAAGGAGGAACTCTTTTTATAAAGGAAGAAAAATGAAGGTAGTAGCTACAAACAGAAAAGCATATCATGATTATGATATTTTTGATAAGTATGAAGCCGGAATAGAGCTAAAGGGAAGTGAAGTTAAAGCTTTAAGAGCTGGGAGAGTAAATTTAAAAGATAGTTTTATAAAGATTAAAGATGGAGAAGCTTTTTGGATTCAAGGGCATATAAGCAATTTAGATACTTCTTATCAAGCTTTTAGGCATGATGAAAAAAGAGTAAGAAAACTTCTTTTACATAAACAAGAGATTACTAAATTAGCTGGATATACAAGTGAAAAAGGGTATACATTAATTCCTCTTAGAATATATTTTAATAATAAAAATAGAGCAAAACTTGAAATTGCAGTTGCAAAAGGTAGAAAACTTCACGATAAAAGAAGAGTTATGAAAGAAAAAGAGCTTCAAAAAGAGGCAAGAGCGGCTATGAAGAGATATGGTTTTTAATCTCTTTTAAATCTTCTAAAACTTTTTGTGCATGACCTTTTGCTTTTACTTTTTTATACTCTTTTACTATTTCTCCTTCTGGATTTATAATAAAAGTTGAGCGAATTACTCCTTCATATTCTTTTCCATACATTTTCTTTTTGCCCCATGCTCCATAAGCTTTTATAACTTCTTTTTTTTCGTCACTTAATAGCGTAATTGTTAGATTATGTTTTTCTATAAAGTTAGAGTGTTTTTTAGGAGAGTCTGGACTAATGCCTATTACTATTGCATCTAACTTTTCAAACTCATCAAGAAGCTTGCTAAACTCTTTTGCTTCTGTTGTACATCCTGGAGTGTTATCTTTTGGATAAAAATATAAAATAATCCATTTTCCTTTTAAATCTCTTAAACAAATCTCTACACTATCTTGATTTGGAAGACAAAATTCATAAGCTTTCATTTTTTTCCTTTTTTTAGAAAAGATTATAACAATTTTAATTATTTTTAACTCAAATTGCTAGTTAAAGCGCAACATTTGCTGTTTTTTATCGATTTTCGTAAAGTATAATGTTATTTTAAAAGAAATAATTTAAGTTTTGTTAAAAAGTCTTCTATTGAAGTGGCTTTAATGACTTTACTTAATGTATAGGTAATACTAATTCCAAAACATTGAGAAACTTTGATATAATACCAAGATTGGAATAGTAATCTATGATAAATTAACGCGAGTTCGATTTAACAAAAAGTATTTAAATCTGCTCAGTAAAAGGTGCAAATTTTTTAACACTTCAAAAAAGCTAAAAAATGCAAACCGCTTTCGCTTTTAGTGCACTTTTTTTAACGCTTTTTTTCCGTTAAAA
>CAZEOW010000130.1:0-2625 GCA_964514005.1 uncultured Nautiliales bacterium | reverse complement strand
AAATCGTTGGATGAATTACCGGAACTTTAAAGTAGAAAAAAAGTGTAAAAATGCTTGAAGTTAAAAATATAACAGTTAAATACAAAGATAAAATTGCCGCAAAAAATATAGATTTTAATGTAAATGATGGGGAGATTGTCGGTTTAATAGGAGCGGACGGGGCCGGAAAAAGTTCTACCCTGCATGCTATTGCGGGAGTGAAAGGATTTGAAGGCGAGATTGTATATAACGGTTATAAATATTGCTCTTTAAAAGAAGCTGAAAAAATAAAATCGCACATAGGTCTTATGCCTCAGGGATTGGGACTGGTGCTGTATGATTTATTAAGCGTTAAGGAGCATTTTGATTTTTTTAGGAGTATAAGAGGTGTTAAAAAAGATGAAAAATATGAAAAAAGACTGCTTGAAATGGCGGGGCTTTATGAATTTCAAGACAGACTTGCGGGAAATTTGAGCGGTGGAATGAGGCAAAAGCTTTCATTGATTTTAACTCTTCTTCATAGACCAAATCTATTAATATTAGATGAGCCTACAACGGGGGTTGATCCTATCAGTAGAAGAGAGCTTTGGGAGATAGTGGATAACGAAAGACGTCAAAACGGGATAATTGCGTTAATTTCGACCGCTTATATGCAAGAAGCGGCTTTAATGGATAAGCTATTATTATTTGATGAGGGCGAAATTATTGCAAAAGGAACCAATGAAGAACTGATAGAGAGTATTAAGGATTATACATATAAAGGAGAGATAGAGTGTGATGAGTGTATGAGTTTTTCTAATGTTACATATTCTCTTAAAGAGATTAATTTGCCTAAAACAACTCCTACACTTGAAGGTCTCTTTTTCGTAAATGCTTTAAAGAAAAATAAAAAGATGCCAAAAATTAAACTTCAAAAAAAGCAGACAAATACACCTGAGATCGTTGTAAAAGCAGTGAATTTAACAAAAAAGTTCGGTAATTTTATTGCGGATGATAATGTAAGTTTGGAACTTAAAAAAGGTGAAATTTTAGGGCTTTTGGGTGCGAACGGTGCCGGTAAAACTACGTTTATGAAAATGCTATTAGGACTTTATCCGATTGACGGGGGAGAGCTTTATCTTTTGGGTAAAAAAATTAAATCCTATAAAGACAGAATCGTTTTGAAAAGTAAAATAGGGTATGTTTCGCAAAAGTTTGCTCTTTATGATGATTTGACTATAAAAGAAAATATTGTCTATTTCGGAAAAATGCACGGACTCTCCAACGGGGAAATAGATAAAAAAATGAAATTTTTTGCCGAGCTTTTGGATTTTAAAGATTATTTGGACGAATTTCCAAAAGACGTGCCGCTTGGAATAAATCAACGTTTTTCCGTTGCCACCGCACTTTTGCATGAGCCGGTCGTTTTATTTTTGGATGAGCCTACAAGCGGTGTGGATACGATTGCAAGGGCTTCTTTTTGGAAATTTTTAAAAGAGCTTAAAAAATGGCAAATATCCATTTTAATTACAACACATTATATGAGTGAAGCTGAATATTGTGACAGGGTTGTGGTGTTAAAAAGAGGTAAAAAAGTGCTTGATGCCGCTTTAGAAGATATACATCGAAAATATCCGAATAAACCGTTTGAGGATGTGTTTATTAATATTGTAAAAGGTGAGTGATGAGGTTGAATGTCATAAAAGCTTATTTGAAAAAAGAATTTTTAGATTTAATTAGATCTAAAATGATTCTTTTAGTCTATTTTATGCCTACTTTGATTATATTTTTATTCGGATACGGGCTTAAGCTTGAAATTACACACGCAAGAACAATTATAATAGACAGAGACAATACTAAACTTACAAAAGAAATAGTTAATAAATTCGAGCATTCTAAATATTTCGATACAAAACTTTTGGCAATAGACGATAACGATGCCCTGAAACTGATAAAGCAAAACAAAGCCGACTTATTTATCGTAATACCATCCGGGTTTACGAAGAGTTTGTTAAAAAAACAAAATACTCAAATCGGTATTTATATAGACGGGAGTTTTCCTCTAAGGGCTACCACTCTTGAAGGTTATGTTCAGGGGATGTTTGTAAGTATTCTTGCAAAAAAAGGTATAAAAGAGCCGATTAGTATAAATCAGCGGAATTTGTTTAACGAATCTTTAAGAGATGAAAACGCAATAATTCCGGGTATTATAGGACTTACATTATTGATTGCTCCATCAATTTTGTCTGCATTGTTAATTGTTAAAGAAAAAGAAATAGGCACGATTTTTAATTTTTATACGGCACCTATAAGTAAGTGGGAGTTTTTAATTGCAAAATTGACACCTCCTTTTTTATTGCATTCGGTTAATATTTTTATAATGTTTTTATGGGCGGTTTATTATTTTAATGTTGATTTTAGAGGTAGTTTTTTATTGTATGTGATTGCAAGTGAAATATATGTGTTAGTGAGTGTTGGAATAGGGCTTTTAGTGTCGGTTTTAACAAAAACGCAGGTAAGTGCGTTAGTATTGGTTGTTATAATTACGATAATTCCCGGATTTTTATACTCAGGTATATTAATGCCTATTTCTTCTATGGGAAAAGAGAGTATGATAGAAGCTCATATGTTTCCGATTATGTATTATAATCATATAGTTTATGATAC
>CAZEOW010000129.1:0-2655 GCA_964514005.1 uncultured Nautiliales bacterium | reverse complement strand
TTAACGCTTTTTTTCAGTTAAAATTTGCATTGTTTCAGCCTATTTAGTCAGTGTCAAAAGATTTTTTAATTTTAGCTTTTAATGTAGTATAAGGAGAATTTTTTCCTTTACTTGCAAAAGAGTTTACATCAACTTCGTTTTCTATAAACTCTATCTCTATCTCTTCTAGTTCAATATTAAATAATTTAGCAGGATTTATTGAGATTAATTTTTCAATTATCTCTTTTTCTAATGGTAACGAATAAGCAAGAGGTAAAAATATATCAAGTTTACTAATTCCATATTCCGCTTCTTCAAAGGGTATATCTTTTTGATTTGTAGCTATATGATTTGAAGAGATAAAATCTACTATTCCCTCTTTACAAGCATTTAATAAAGCTTCTTTATCTTCTTGGCTTCTTAAAGGAGGGAATGTTTTATAAAGAGTATTAAAATCTTTTAGATTTTCATCAGTAAAAAATAGATTATCTATACATACATCTACAAAAACATTTTCTTTTTTATCTTTTAAAATTTCAATTGATTCTTTTGTAGTAATACTTTGAAAGATTACTTTTGCCTTAAAGTGTTTTGAAAGTTCAAATATTTTTGCTACCTCTATACTTTCTGCATAGTTTGCAATACCGCTTACTCCTAGAGAATATGCTATTTCACTATCATTCATTACACCATAACTTAAAGATGAGTTATTACAATTTACAAAAATAGGAATATCTAAAAACTCCGCATATTCAAATACTCTTTTTATTAAGTTCATATCTTCATCTGAATTTATAAATATTGCACTTGCACCTTTTTCTTTTAATATCGATATTTCACTTAGTCTATTTTCTCTAATTCCTTCAATTGCTACTAATAGATTAAAATTTTCTTCATTAGCTCTTTTTAAGTTATATGCAAGATGTAATTTATCATATATAGGTTTATGTTTAGGAATCATTAAAGCAGCTTGGACTCCACCATTTTTAGAAGAAGCGGCTATTCTTGCTACACTTTCAGAGTTTTTAACGTTTAAGTCAATAGCTTTTTTTACTTTCATTTAAATCCTTTTTTAAATATAATTTTACTAAAAAAAGGCTTTAAATGGCTTTGTTTGCTATAATTAATTTAGTTATCTTCTCAACA
The DNA here is from genome assembly GCA_964514005.1 of uncultured Nautiliales bacterium. Lineage (GTDB taxonomy): Bacteria > Campylobacterota > Campylobacteria > Campylobacterales > Nautiliaceae > CAZEOW01. The sequence goes on along the minus strand of CAZEOW010000129.1, from coordinate 1,530 downwards.
GTAGTAGCTTATTTTGCTGTGAGATTAGGGCATAATTTTTGGATATTTTTTATATTATCTCTTATTTTATCTCCTATTTTAGGAGCTCTTTTTTTAGCAATTTGGGATTATTATAAATTTTTTATAAAAGGAAAAGTATGAAAGAAAAGTTTTTAAAATTATTAATCGAAATATATCCTAATTTAGGTGAATATGATAAAAAGGCCTTTAGTGAAATAATGAGAGATGATGGATTGGGAAAGTGTAAACCTATTTTTAATAAATGGGGATTTTTATTTGGGTGGTTTTATCTTCTTTATAGAAGAGCATATACAGAAGCTTTTGGAGTTTTAATTGCAAGTTTAATGGTTGGATATTTTTATTTACCGGGTATGATTATTTTAAATTCATTTCTTGGAGGATTTTGTTATTATTTTTTGTATCTTAATAAATTTAGTATGGATATAGATAGATGTGGAGGAGAACATTTACCAGATAAAGAGTGTTTAAAAGAAAAAGCAAAAGTTAGTTTTATTCCAGTTGTTATTGCTTTTGTTGTAATAGTTATTTTAATTTGGCCTGTAGTATATGCTGCTATTACGGGTGCTAGTTTAAAAAGTTGATATAATTTCATTAAAAAGGATTTAGTATGAAAAGAGTATTGATTGTTGGAAGTGGAGGAAGAGAGTATAGTATAGGCTATTTTATGAAAGATGAAGCAGAAATTTTTTATGCTCCTGGAAATGGAGCAACAGAAGAATTTGCTACAAATATTGATATAAAAGATTATAAAGAATTAGCAAAATGGGCAAAAGATAATAATATAGATTTAACGATAGTAGGGCCTGAAGCTCCGTTAGTAGATGGAATAGTTGATATTTTTAAGAAAGAAAACTTAACTATTTTTGGACCATCTAAAAAAGCAGCTCAACTTGAAGGTAGTAAAGTTTATATGAAAAACTTTTTAAAAAAATATAATATTCCAACAGCAAAATATATAGAAACTTCTAGTAAAGAAGAGGCTTTTGACTTTATTGATAAAATGCAAAAATTACCAATTGTTGTAAAAGCTGATGGATTATGTGCTGGAAAGGGTGTTATTATTGCTAAAACTAAAGAAGAAGCAAAAAAAACAGTAGAAGAGATGCTTAGTGGAAAAGCTTTTGGCGAAGCAGGAAAAAGATTAATTGTAGAAGAATTTTTAGATGGATTTGAGCTTAGTATGTTTGCTATTTGTGATGGTAAGGATTTTGTTTTACTTCCAGCAGCTCAAGATCATAAAAGATTACTTGATAATGATGAAGGCCCAAATACCGGTGGAATGGGAGCTTATGCACCAACTCCTCTTGCAACAGAAGAGATTTATGAAAAAGTAAAAGAAAAGATTATAAAACCTACTTTAGAAGGTATGCAAAAAGAGAATGCTCCTTATGAAGGAGTTTTATTTTTAGGGCTGATGATAGTAGATAACGAACCTTATGTGCTCGAATACAACGTAAGATTTGGAGATCCAGAGTGTGAAGAGTTAATGGCTTTAATTGATAGTAGTTT
>CAZEOW010000128.1:0-2677 GCA_964514005.1 uncultured Nautiliales bacterium | reverse complement strand
AACAGATTGCATCAGGTAGATTTGGAGTAACTCCGGAGTATTTAAGAAATGCAGAAGAGCTTCAAATAAAAGTAGCACAAGGTGCAAAACCAGGTGAAGGTGGTCAATTACCAGGATTTAAAGTAACAGAATATATCGCAAAACTAAGAAACACAACACCAGGTAAGACTTTAATATCACCACCACCACATCATGATATTTATTCAATTGAGGATTTAGCTCAACTTATTTTTGATTTAAAACAAATCAATCCAAAAGCAATAGTCTCTGTAAAACTTGTATCAACAGCAGGAGTTGGAACAATTGCAGCAGGGGTTGCAAAAGCATATGCAGATAAGATAATCATATCAGGAAGTGAAGGTGGGACAGGAGCCGCACCTATTACTTCAATTAGACATGCAGGAAATCCTTGGGAGATAGGACTTATTGAAGCACAAAATGCACTAAAAGCAAATAACCTTAGAGGTTTTGTAAGACTTGAAACGGATGGTGGATTAAAAATAGGAAGAGATGTTATTATTGCTGCATTACTTGGGGCTGAGTATTATGCATTTGGAACAAATCTTTTAATGGCTCTAAAATGTATCTTTTGTAGAAGTTGTCAGATGAATACTTGTCCAGTAGGACTTACAACTCAAGCAGAAGATTATATAGCTAAATATTCTGGAAGTGTAGAAAATATTATCAATTATATGACTTTACTTGCTGAAGATGTAAGAGAATATTTAGCTTCTATGGGATATAAATCATTAGATGAGATTATTGGAAGAAATGATTTACTTACTATAAAAGATACTCCAAAAGCTAAAAAATTTGATTTTAGTGATTTATTTATGCAAGTTGAGGGTGATAGAAAATGTGTATATGAAAGAAATGAGCCATTTGATAAAAATGAATTTGAAAAAGAATTACTTGAAAAAGTAAGAAATACTATCAAAAACCCTTCTCAAAAATCTGTAATTAAAGCAGAAATTTGTAACCTAAATAGAAGTTTTGGAACACTTACAAGTGGAGAGATTGCTGAATATTATGGAGATAAAGGGCTTGAAAATGATAGTATTATCTTCAAATTAAAAGGAACAGCAGGACAAGGACTTGGAACATTCTTAAATAATGGTATTAGAATAGAACTTGATGGTGTAGCAAATGACTATGTAGCAAAAGGGATGCATGGAGGAAAAATTATTATTGTTCCTCAAACACAAAAAGAAGGCCTAAGTGCAGCGGGTAATACTTGTTTATATGGTGCAACAGGTGGTAAATTATTTATTGCAGGTGAAGTAGGTGAGAGATTTGCTGTTAGAAACTCTGGTGCAGTTGCGATAGTAGAAGGGACAGGAGACCATCCTTGTGAATATATGACAGGTGGTGAAGTAATTATCCTTGGAAAAACAGGGGTAAATTTTGGGGCTGGTATGACAGGAGGTATTGCTTTTGTATATGATAAAGAGCATACTTTAATAGATAAAATTAATCCAGAATTAATTGATATTAGAAGAATAGATACTGATGAGAATGAAAAAGAAAAATTATATCTTAAAAAAAGATTAGTAGAATATTATAATGCTACTCATTCAAATAAAGCAAAATTCTTACTTGATAATTTTAGAAGTGAAGTTAGACACTTCTGGATGGTAACACCAAAAGATAATAAAATCCCATTAGACCCAAATGAAATGGATTAAAAAATGAGAATTATTTTTCTTGTTTTTTTCTTGCTTTTTGTAGGTTGTTCTTCAAGACCTATGGTTACAATAAAAGCAATAAAAGCTTCAAAAGTTACAAATCCAGCTATTAGAGATATTGCAGTATTACCTTTTAAAAACGATGAGGTATCACAAGCCCAGCAAATTGAAGCAAAATTAGATAATGCTTATATAAATGGTAAAAAATATTTTAATGTAGTAGATAGAGAAAATCTAAAACAATTATTAAAAGAACAAAAACTAAATGACTCAGGTTTAGTAAATGCAAAAAAAATTTTAAAATTAGGAATTAATCAAATACAAAGTATAGTTGTTGGTAAAGTTTTAGTAAATAGTCAAACTCCTACAAGATTTACTGAAAAAAGGGTAGATAGAAGCACTTGTGCTCAATATAGATATGTAAATACAAAAAGAGGCTCTTATAAATATTGTGTAAAATATAGAACATATACTGTTAGCTGTCAAGGAAAAGAATATCATCTAAAAACACAAATAAAAGTATTAGCAATTGAGGGTGGTAATTTAATATTTGCTAATACATATTCAAAAAGCTCTTTTGAGAAACATTGTAGTGATGATAGTTTTACTCTTCCAGATAAGATTACAGAAAATACTAGATTAGCATCTTATATAGCACAAGATTTTGTAAATGATATAGCTCCTCATTATGTATATTTTAGCACTTATTTATTAGATGATTTAGATGTTGATACAAATGAAGATTTATTTGAAGCATCTTTAAAGCTTATAAAAGCAAATAGAATAAAAAAAGCAAATAAAATATTACTTAAATTATATAAATCATCTAAGCCAAGTTATGTAATTAGTTATGATTTAGCCCTAACATATGAAGCGTTAGGAAATTTAGAAAAAGCTCTTAGTTTATACGAACAAGCAGAAGATATAGCAATAACTCAAGGTGAAGTATTACAAGATATTGAAAAAGCGATAAATAGAGTGAAAAAAAACAT
>CAZEOW010000127.1:0-2680 GCA_964514005.1 uncultured Nautiliales bacterium | reverse complement strand
GCTACACTTGCTAAATTTCCCATATTATAATCAACTATTCCTATCATAAAAATCCTTTATTTAATATCTTTTCCCACACTTTTCATATAATAAGCAAGTCCGACTAATAATAAAGTAACTGCTCCAAGTAACATAGAAGCATAAATAAGTTTTTGAGGAGCTGTCATTGCGAATTTAAATACAAGCATTAATCCTTCAATTGCAAGTGCAATTACAATACTTCCTAAAAATTTAATCATTGTTTTGTGAATTGCAAATGGATGTTCTTCTTTATCTCCTAATACTTCTTCAGATAAAAGGGTTTTGACTAAATCAAAAAGTGCAAGAGATAGAGTAATTAAAATAGTAGCTTCAAACATCTTTTTAATATCTATGCTTTTGACTGTATAGGCAAAAAACATTCTAACGCCATCAATAAAGAGTAAAATAACAATAGTAAATAGAGCACCTGCAAAAATAGCATATACAATTCTATTAAAATTATGAAGCCAATTATCCCCTTTTTCTTTATGAATAAATTTTAAAATTTCTTCAAGAGGAATATCTACAACAATTACATATAGTAAATCTCCTTTATCGTTGAAAATAGGCATAGCTGCACTTACTACCATTTCTCCACCAACTAAACTTGGATAAGGGTCTGTTAAAATACATTTTTTCTCTTTTACTGCTTTATAAAAGTAGCTTCTATTTGCTTGATTAAATTCTATATCAAAATTTTTATATCTATCTTTTAGAGTAATCATTTTACTTATCTGTTTACCCGAAGCATCTAAAATATAGGCCACATTTATATCATCTACTTCATGAATTATTCTCTCTAACCCTTCATAAACAACATCAATTCCAATATTTGGTAATCTATTTGGTAAATTTCTTTGAAAAAGATAACAAAAATAGGCTCTAGCTTCTTTTCTAATTTTTTGAAACTCTTGAATTTCTCTAATATACATTCTCTTCCTTTAAAATTTCTATTAAACTCTCAATACAAAGTCCCATTGCCGTAGACTCATACCCCCTTACACTCTCTATATATTTTTTACAAAATCCTTCTACCATACAGGCACCAGCTTTTCCCTTCCATTCGTTTGAATCTAAATAGTTATTTAAATCTTTCTCATTAAATTTTTTAAATTTATAAATTGTTTCATCAATTCTATGATAATTTTTACCTTTTACAAAAATCCACATTGAAGTAACAATTTTGATTTCTTTACCGCTTTGTTTTAATAAAATTTCTTTTGCTTCCTTTTTATTTTTAGCTTTTCTTAAAATCTCTTTACCATTACTTATAACCGTATCCGCACAAATTATAATATTATCATTATTTTTCTTTAAACACTCTTTAAATTTTCCATAACTAGCTAAAAATACAAATTCATAAGGATCTTTTGTATCTATTATCTCTTCATTAAAAGAAGAAGACTTTTGAATAAAAGAAAAGCCAGCTTTTTTTAAAAGATTAGCTCTTGTTATAGAGGTGCTACAAAGTATCATTTATTTCCTTATTGGAAAAATATACTCAAATATATTTTGTCTATTTCTATAATAGGTTCTATATTTTATTCCATATTTTTCACAAATAGTTTTTACAATATTAAGTCCTATTCCTAAGCCTCTTTTATGTAATTGCTCTCTATAGTTTATCTCAAAAATCTCTTTTCTGTTTTTTATAGGAGCACCATAAGATGCTACTTCAAAATAGATATTTTCATCTCTTTTAAAGAGATTAATAAAAATATCTTCACCTGTTGAGTATTTAATAGCATTTGAAATGTTATTGTCAGTTATTCTTTCAAATTCAATTTTATTAATGAAATATTCTAAGCCCTCTTCAATATTTGCAATGAGTTTTTTATCATTTACTTTAGCAATAATATTGAAAAATTCTACTCTTTCTTTTGTTAAATTAGATATATTAATTTTAGTTGGTTTATAATCTAATGTATCATTAGAAGATACATAAGCTAAATCCTCATAAGAATTGCTTAACATTGTAACAGCAGCATCAATTTCTTCTATAATATCATTAACTTCTTTATCTTCCAGCATCATTTTTAAAAGGTCTAAATTTAGCACAATAACCCCAATTGGTGTTCTAATTTGATGGATTGTATCTACAACAAAGCGTTTGTTAAGTTCAAGGAGAGCTTTATTTTTTTTTGCTTCTTCTTTTAATGTTTTGTATAATTTATTATAACTTATTTGTAAATCATCTAATTCTTTAATGTAACTTTTGCATTTAGTGCATAATTTTCCTTCTTTCATTCTTTTAGCTAATTTAATAAAAAGTTCGGACAATCTTTTTATTAGTAGGAAATAAACTATTAAAAAACCTATTATAAGAATAAATATTTCTAATATAAAAGCATTAAAAGTCTGTTTTACTGAAGAGTGTAAACCGTTTAGAGAGTATCCAGTATAAAGTAAAACTTTATAATCTGGATTTATAGTATCAATTGATAATACTGCAAGATAGTTGTCATTCCATTTAAAACTAGTTTCTACTGTTTTAAATTTATGGAGTTTTTTATTAAAAATTTTTTCTAAAAAGTTTTTGTTTTGAATAGAAAATACTTTTAATTTTTTTAATGAGTCGATATTTAAAGTTTTCTTAGGAGTTAGTTCTAATAAAAGATTTTTATTGTAACAAAATAGTTTAATATTTTTTATATAGATA
>CAZEOW010000126.1:0-2682 GCA_964514005.1 uncultured Nautiliales bacterium | reverse complement strand
TTTTTCTATCTCTATTTCAGGCAAAGGTTTAATATAAATATTTTTTGTTTTATATTTTGTATCCATTAATAATGGATAAATAATTACAGTAAATAGAAAAATAATAAAAATAATTAATTTTCCCATAATTTCAAGAACTCTTGATATATTCCATATTTATAAAGGAGTATCTCAATCATTTCAGCTACTGCTCCTTCTCCTCCATTCTTTTTTAATGGGTTCTTAACAAAATCATAGATATAAGAATTTGCATCATAAGGAGCAAAACTCTCATCTACAAGCTTCATCATAGATAAATCATTCATATCATCACCAATTACAGCTACCTTTTTATAATCAATATTTAACTCTTTTACAATTTTTTTAAGTTCTTCCTTTTTATTTCTAATTCCTTGTCTTACATAAGTAATACCTAATTCTTTTGCCCTTCTTTCAACAATTTTTGAAGTCCTACCTGTAATAATTGCACTTTTTTTTCCTAGTCTATTCCAAGAAGCTATCATTAAACCATCTTTTATATTAAAAGCTTTTAACTCCTCTTCACTGTTTCCATAATAAATTTTTCCATCCGTTAAAGTTCCATCAACATCTATTACAATTAATTCTATCATATAACACCTTTTGTAGAAGGGATACCACTTTTTCGATAGCTTAAAGCTCTTCTTAAAGCAACTGCAAAGGATTTAAAAGCACTCTCTACAATATGATGTTTATTTTTACCTCTTTTATAAATAATATGAGCTGCTATTTTGAAATTAAAAACTAAAGATTTAAAAAACTCTTCCACAAGTTCCATATCAAAATCTTTTATTATTCCATCTGGCATTTCGTAAACTAAATAGGCCCTACCACCTATATCGATACAAACTTCTACTGCTGCTTCATCTAAAATAGCAACAGCATTTGCAAATCTTTCAATATTCTTTACAGGAAAAACTGCTTTATTTAAAGCCTCTCCTAGAACAATTCCAACATCTTCAACTGTATGATGATAATCTACATAAATATCTCCCTCACACACTACTTCTAAATCTATACCACTATGCTTTGCAAAACTCTCTAGCATATGGTCAAAGAAACCAACGCCTGTAGAAATATTACTTTTTCCTTCTCCATATAAATTAAGTTTTACTTCTATTTTTGTCTCTTTTGTCGTTCTTGTTATATTTATCATTTTTTATTCCTTAGAATAAAACCGTTTAATCTATGAACAGATTTAAAATTTTTAGCTTGATAGTAATTCTTAAAGCCAATTATTACTACTTTATAAAGATTTCTATCTTTAAGAATCGTCGTATTATATCCTAATTTTTTATATTTATTAAATATTTTTAAAGCTCTTTCTCTTTTTAAAAAAGCCCCTATTTGAATCATATAAGGACTTTTTCTTCTTCTTACAATTTTTCCATTTGTTCCAATTACCACTAATTTAACGGGTGCAATACCTGTTTTATCAACTCCTATCTTTTTTCCGGCAATATAGCTCAAATCTATTATTCTATTCCCCACAAAAGGACCCCTATCATTAATTCTTACTATTACACTTTTACCGTTATTTAAATTTGTCACTTTTACAACTGTATTCATTGGTAAAGTTTTATGAGCCGCTGTATAAGCATACATATTATAAATTTCTCCACTACTTGTATATTTTCCATGAAAATTCTCTCCATACCAGCTAGCTATACCTCTTTGTCTCCATCCAATAGGAACTTTTTTAAATGGAATATAAAATTTTCCATTTACCGAATACATTTTTTCTGTTCCCTTTTTTGTACCCGGCGTTTTATATACCCTTGTATAATATTTACTCTTTTTTACAACCGGCGGTTTTGCACTACATCCTAGAAAAATAATAATTCCAATCAATCCCAATAAATACTTACCCATTATCTATCCTTAAATTTTTGTGGTATTTTTAATATTTGACCAATTCTGATAATAGAATTTTTAAGACTATTTGCTTTCATTATTTCCTTATAAGTAGTATTAAATTTTTTTGCAATTGAATTTAAAGAATCTCCTTTTTTTACTCGATATTTTATATAAAAATGGTTTAAAGGAATTACAATTTTTTGATTAATATGCAAATATCTGCTAAGTTTATTAAAATCTTCAATAAGTTTTAATTTAATATTATATTTTTTTGCAATCTTTAAAAGAGTATCTCCTTTTTTTACTTTATAAATTAAAAAGTATCTTTTTGCTTTAAATTTTCTTTGGAAAAGATAAAATCTATTACTTGGTATATAAATATAATAAGGATATGGAGGTGAAAAAATATATCTAAGGTGTAAATTCTCCCTTCTTAACATTTTAAAAGGAACATCTATTATTTTACTTACATACCATAAAGAAGTTCCCGGAGGAACATTTACAGGAGTTAATTTTGCACTCACCCCACTTTGAATCCTTACATCTAAATATTTTTCAAAACTCTTTTGATGTAATAAAAATGATAATGCTATAATTTTTAATATATACTCTCGCGTCTCTTTAGGAATATATTGTCTTGAAAGTCCCTTTTGAAATCTCAATAAATCGTTTAAAGTAATATTAATAGGCATTAACTCTTTATAAAGTAGATATAGCGAATAAAATGCCCTACTTCCTCTTTTTTGATAATTTTTAATAATTTTTCTATATTTTTTTATTTCTTTATCCTTTCTACACTCTTTTCCC
>CAZEOW010000125.1:0-2713 GCA_964514005.1 uncultured Nautiliales bacterium | reverse complement strand
CTAATACTCCAACTAAACCTAATAAAAAAAACTTTATAATTTTTCTCTTATAATACTCCTTTTCTAATAAATCATATCTATGCATGAAATTCCTTCAAATCCATATAAGCCATTTCTATATATTTATTAGAAAGTTTATCAGTATCTATTTTTGTTTTATCCTTTTTATAAAAATATTCTAAAATATCAAATATTTTAAACATAAGCTGATTGGTAGAACGCAAAGAACCTTTTGTATACTTATAAATTAGATTATAATTTCTTCTTGTAATCATTTCAGAAATTTCTAAAAGGTCTGCTTTTATCAATTTTGACTTTATAAAAGTTTCTATATCGTTTCTGCTTGCCTTTTGAATTGTTAAAATATAATTTACTCTTGTTTTAAAATGTTTTTTTTTAAGTAATTCTTTTAAATTAGTATCGTGCGTTGCAAAAACTAAAGTAATATTACCTCTATCAGCATAAATTCTTAAATTTTCAAAAGTCTCAGCAGATAATAATTGAGCTTCATCAATTAAAAATATTTGATGTTCATTTAAAGACAATTGTTTAAGAAGTGCTAAAATAGAATCTATCTCTAGATACGGATTAGAAATAAAAAAAACTTTATTTTTATTTTTTAATATTTCATAAACACTTTTTAAAATAACACTTTTTCCTCTTCCAGCTTCAGCAGAAATAAAAATCATTTTATCTTTTTGTTCAATTGCACTTAATAAATCCTTTTTTGTTTTTTCTATATTTGATAAAGGAACATATAAATTTAAATCAACAATATCTTTAAAGACCTCTTTTGCACACTTAAAACTACTTTCCAAAACCTAAATCCCTTAATGTTTTTTTCTTACTAAAATCTATAATATGAGGCGTAATTACAAACACAAGCTCTTTTTTTGTTGTAATTTCCTCTTTTGAAGAGAAAAGATATTTAATTAAAGGTATCTCTTTTAAAACAGGAATCCCATTTATTTGTAAAGATTTATCATTTGCAATAAGTCCTCCTAAAATAAGAGTTTCATTATTTTTTAATTTTACAATACTAAGCATTGTATTATTTTTTGTATCTGGGGGCATATCCCTATTTAGATTTTTAAGCTGATTTTGATCCTTAAAAGAAGTAATTGTTGGAGAAATACTTAAAATAATATTTCCATTTTCGCTAATTTGAGGAGTAATATCAAGCACAACACCTACAAATTTAGAATCTATTGTATATTGACGGACAGGATTTCCATTATTATCTGTTGCTACTTTTGAAGCATATTTATAATAAATGGTATCTCCTACACTAATTACAGCTTTTTGATTGTTAAGAGTTACTATTTTAGGATTAGAAATAGAATTTACATTACCATTTTGTGCAAGGAAGTTTAAAAGTCCTTGTAAATTTAATCTTGCCATTGTAAAAGCATTTGTTCCAACAGGGACATTCGTTCTATTTAAAGCTAAATTAAACTTAGTCCAATTAATTCCTGTTGAGTGGGATTTTGAAAGTTCAACCGAATATATTTTTACATCTATTAAAACTTCTTTTGTTAATCTATTTATAAGAGTAGAAATGTATCTATCAATAGCTTCTATTTGTTTTTTATTTCCTGTTACTGTAACAAGTCCTACTGTCCTATCTATTACAGGAGGTTTATAGTCCTCATTAGAAGTATTTTTCAAGATAGTCTCTATATTTGTTTGAATTTTATCCCAAAAATCAAAACTATATTCATTTTTTACCTTACTATCAGTAGCATCTAAATTAGATTCTCCTACTCTGTTAGATGAAATAAAATCGAGTTTATAAGTTTTAGTTTTATAATAACTAATCTCTAATGTTGAACCATTTATTTGATAAAAAAGACCTCTTTTACCTAAAATTAGATTCAAAATCTGATTTAAAGTATAATTTTTAATTCTTAAAAAAGGCATTTTACCTTCTACGCTTTCAAACGCTTTTGTATCATTATATACAATATTTATATTACATTTTTGTGTTACTAAAATATTTAAAAACCTTTTAATAGAAAGCCTCTCATCTTTATTAATACTGTTTGAATAAGAAAAGAGCCTTGTATTGCAATTTGAGGCAAAAAGTATTGTTGTAAAAAAAATAATAATTAACTTTCTCATTTCTAATCCCTTAAAGGTAATTTTATATTTAAACTTTTATGAATAATCTCTCTTTTGCATTTTATAAAAATATCGGTATTTGTTATTTTAAGAACTCTACATTTTCCTATTTTATCTCCCACTTTTACCCATCTTTTAGTTTCATCTATTATAGCATTTCCAAGATATTCATCTATCTTTACATAAGCTCTATTACTTAGAATTAAAATTAATTTAATAGTTGTTCTCTTTTCAAGTTTAAGTTTATTATCTTTAACACTATTTTCAGGTTCAATTTTATGTTTTTTATCGTTTTTTATATCACTATTTACTATTCTTACTTTTTTTTCAAAAAAAGGAGCTTTTATATAAGCAAATTTATCCAATTTAAAGTGATAATCTAAAATACCTTTTACATAATCTTCTACACTCATAGAGTATAAAAAAGTTATAAGAAAAAGAATAATTCTCATGGATTAACTCCATAAAACATAAATTTAATACTATAATTTAAATCGTCGTTTATACTAAGCTTTTCAACTCTTAACAGATTTTTTGTATTTTCATAAGAATAAATAAACCTAATTAAATCTTTATACCCTCCTCTTACCTT
>CAZEOW010000124.1:0-2787 GCA_964514005.1 uncultured Nautiliales bacterium | reverse complement strand
AAATTAATGGAATAAATATAGGAACTATTTCAGTAGCAGCAGAGGATAGAGATGGAAAATTGGTAGCAGCAATAAACAGATTAAAAGATAGAACAGGGGTTGAAGCTTTTATTGATGAAAGAGGAACACTAAATTTAAGAAGTATAGATGGGAGGGGTATTTCTATACAAGCTGATTCCGGATTAGATCTATTAGGACTTTCAACTAATGCCACTCAATCAAATCTCGGAAGATTAACTTTAATTAGGCTTGATGCAAGGGATATAGTAGTAAGTGGTATGAGCGTATTAGGAGGTAGTATAAGTTGGGCAGAAGCTACAATTAACTTAAGAACAGTAAAAGGAGATTTTAGTAAAGATCAAATGAGTGCAATAGGTTTTTTTGCTAATACTAATGTAACAAACTATAGTAGTGCAAGTACAATAGCAAGTGCAGGTGTAACAACTTTAAGAGGTGCTATGGCAGTAATGGATATAGCAGATAGTGCAACTAGAATGTTAGATAAAATAAGAGCAGATATAGGTTCAGTTCAAAATCAATTAGTAAGCACAATAAACAATATTTCAGTAACCCAAGTAAATGTAAAAGCAGCTGAGAGTCAAATAAGAGATGTAGATTTTGCAGCAGAGAGTGCAAATTTCCAAAAATATAATTTACTTGCTCAATCAGGTAGTTATGCAATGAGTCAGGCTAATGCAGTTCAACAAAATGTAATGAAACTGCTTCAGTAACAAATATAAATACTAACTAAACGCCTTCAACAAGAAGGCTTTACTATTTAAAAATTTTGGTTTTAAATGTATTTTGTTAACGCTTCTAGTTAATTTATATTGTTTTAGTCAGTATTGATAAATATCAAATAGAAAAAACTTATTTGTTATAATTATAAAAAAGGTTATAGATAATAGATGGCTGATGATTTAGAAAAAACAGAAGAACCCACTCCCAAAAAATTAGAAGATGCAAGAAAAGAGGGTAATGTTCCAAAATCGATGGAAGTGAGTGGATTTTTAGTTCTATTTTTTGTAATCATTGTCTTAATATTTTATTTTAAATATTTAACTTTTTATTTAAAGAGATTTTATCTTTATTATATCTCTTTAATTGGAAAAGAGATAACTCCTTCTTTTTTATTAGATTTAACTATCCAGACGGTTTTAAATATTATTATTTTATTAGCTCCTTTATTTATTGTAGCAATGCTTGGAGGGATTATTGGAAATGTTGCCCAATTTGGTTTTTTATTTACTACAAAGCCACTTATTCCTAAATTAGAAAAAATTAATCCTATTAAAGGGTTAAAAAATCTTTTTTCTATTAAAAAATTAGTAGAGGGAGTAAAACTTACTTTAAAAGTTTTTATCTCTTTTTTTGTTGGGTTTTGGCTTTTTTGGAAATTTTTTTTAGAAATGCCAAAGCTTGAATTAATGAATTTTTTTGAACAGATTAAATGGTTTAAAGAAAAAGTAATTATTATAGTTTTTGCACTTTTAGCGGTTTTTTTGCTCTTTGCTATTATAGACTTAATATATCAACGTTATACTTACAAAAAATCTCTTAGAATGAGTAAACAAGAGATAAAAGATGAATATAAGCAAACAGAAGGTAATCCAGAGATAAAAGCAAAAATTAGAAGATTACAGATGGAAATGACAAAAAAAAGAATGCTAAGTGAAGTAGCAAGTGCTGATGTAGTAATTACTAATCCAACTCATTATGCTGTAGCAATAAGATATGATAGAACAAAAGATGAAGCTCCAAGAGTAGTTGCTAAAGGAGTTAACTATTTAGCTATAAGAATAAAGGAAATTGCAAGAGAGTATGATATAATGATAGTAGAAAATCCTCCACTTGCAAGAGAATTATATAAATTAGTAGAAATTGATGAAACTATTCCAAAAGATATGTTTAAAGCAGTAGCAGAAGTACTTGCTTTTGTATATAGAGCAAAAAATAAAACTTTATAAAGAAGGATAAATATTGAAACTACCTCCTAAAATAGAAACATTAAGAAGAGCTACTATTTATAATAAAAAAACAAAAGAATTTGCTTTTAATAAATTAAAAGAAAACAAAACTTACTTGCAAAAATGTTTAAATGAGGATTTAAAGGAAAACTTAATTTTTAGAAACTATCAAGACTATTTAATATCTGTTGTATTAGAAAAAGAATACTCTATTAAAAGATTAAAACCGTTGCCTAGAAGCTCTTTTTTTACTTCTAAAGATGTTTTAAAAGAGTATATTAAAGATTTACAATCAATTCCTAAAGAATTTAAACTAAAAAAAGTAGGAGTGTTTGATACCGAAACAACAGATATTTATGGATATATAGTCTCTTTTGCTTTTGTAATTCAAGATATGGATAGTTTTGAAAAAGAAGAACATTATGAACTTATTAACCCAAAAGCTCAAATATCTCAAGAAGCGTTTGAAGTTCATAAAATATCACAAGAAGAGTTAAAAAATAAACCATCTTTTGAAAATATAAAAGAAAATTTTTTAGAACTATTTAATAGCGTAGATATGATAGTTGGTCATAATGTATTGTATGATTTTGGGGTAGTAAAAAGAGAACTTGAAAGAGTAAATCATTATCCTAATATAATAGATATTCCTATATTTGATACTATGTATTTTTCAGCCGATGTAGTAGTATTAGAAAAGAAAAAGATGCCAAGATTAGAAGAAGTTGTTGCATTTTTTAATATCCCTGGAAATGTAACATACCACAATGCATTAGAAGATGTAAAAATGACACTTGAAGTTTTTAATAGATTATTAAAG
>CAZEOW010000123.1:0-2788 GCA_964514005.1 uncultured Nautiliales bacterium | reverse complement strand
AAAGATAGATGGGGTAATAATCGTAGTTCTATAGATTTTAAATATTTATGGACTAATAAAAAGAATCATAATCAAAAGAGTGGTGCAGTTGCTTATATTATGAAATATATTGTTAAAACTTTTAAAAATACATCACAAACCGAAGTAAAATATAAAAAAATACAATATACAGCTTATTGGTATGTCAAATATACAATTAGAAGATTTTTAAGTAGTCGTTCCCTTGCTTCACTTTTTATATATAGAAAAGTTAGATATTATTTTAGAGATAAGCATAAAAATGATTATTTATATGTTACAGAACAGGTCAAGAAAGGTCATATTTATCTAAGTAAAGATAAAACAAGAATCATTTATAAGTATTGGGATTATAAGATGGATGATGTTGAATATAAAGATTTATGGGTTAAAGAACCTTTTGGTCGTTATAATGGTAATTTTTCTACAGAAACTAAAAATAAATCTTTTAATAGTAATTTTAAAGCACCTGAACAAGATAAATTATTAAATTCTAATCATATTAAGGCAAATGATAATATTGAGTTTAAAAGTAATTATAGTGGATTAATTCAGCCTTTTAAATTAAATAATTATGAATTAGAAAAATATTATAATAAAATTAATGGAGATTTTAATATTAATCATCATCATTTTAAAGTTGTTCATAATGAAATGATAAAAAGAAAAATAATAAATGCAAATAAATATACTTTAGATAAGTTTGATGGTTCTATTTTTATTGATGCAGGAGCTGGGGCAGGTAAAACAAGAAGAATTATACAACAAATAGATGATTTAACTTATTTTGGTATTAATCCTAAAGAGATATTAGTATTTTCATTTACTAAAAAATCTGTATTAGATTTAGAGAAAAAATTTATTACTTCTAATTTAATACCAAATATTACAACATTTCATAGGTTTGGATATAAATTTTTAAAAGAACATTTAGGTTTAATCAGAGATTCTAATGATTTTGTTTTTATTGATGTATCTAAGCAAAATGAGATATTACAAGAATTATTTAAAAATGATATATTAAATATTGGGTATCAATCAACAATCTCCTTTTTTCGGCAACCTCTTTAAAGTTAGCTTAAATACATAGTTTTATAAAATAACCATCTCTATACTTTATCTGTAAAGCTCTTAAAAATATTTTTTCAATCTAAATCATCAATAAAACCTTTTGTGTCATCAAGTGCAATTAAATTGTGAATTCGTTTTGAATAACTAGTAAAATCATATGTTCCATAAAAATTAATAAAATTCCAATATATTATTGAGCTATTTCTAATAGCTTTAATAATTTCTTTTTTTTCTATTTTATTTCTGGCTTGTTGCAATTTCTTTGTTATATATAAATAGTTCCATAAAATAATAGCATTTTGAATAAGTCTTTTAGAATTATTAGCTATATTTTGTTCCTCCACAGTTGATATTGTATATTCTTGATTGTTTCCAAAAAAAACTGCTTTTGAAAATTTATTTGATGACTCTACTTTATTTAGTTGCTTTTCAATTCGTTGGCGAAGCACTACATCATCAATATAATTGAGTAAAAAATCTGTTTTAATTATCTTTCCATATTCTTTTAGTGCTGTATATAATTTATGATGTTTTGAATATGATGTAAGCCTCTTAAGTAACTGTGTAACAGTAGTTTTTTTCTCTCTAATTGTTATGACAAATCGTAAAATATCATCCCAATTATCTTTTATTTTTTCTATATTAATTTTCCTTTTTAGAGTAAGTTTATAATCTAAATTATGGTAATGCTTTGGAAAATTAAAACTATAGAGTTGCTGGTTTTTAAAGTTCTTAATTCTAGGAGCAAAGTTAAATCCAAGAATATTTGTTAATCCAAATATGATTTCAGTATATCCATGTGTATCACTTGAATGAATTGATGATTTTACAGTATCATTATTTAACAGTCCATCAATTACATAACCTGATTCTCTTTCATTTACATTAATAACTATGGAATGAAAAAGTCTATGAGACTCATCAATAAATGTATATGCTACAACTCCTTTATTTGCTCCGAAATATTTACTTGAATACCCAGCATTTGTAGAATCTATATTTGAAGCTATTGAATATTTTTGTCCATCACTTGAGGTATGATTTTCATTTATATTATATCTCATATATTTAACAATTTCTAACTTATCCATATATGCAATTATCTTATCATTTGCTTCTTGAGTATTCTCTTCTGTAAAGTACCAAACTTTAGTATTGTCAAGTTGATTTTCATTGATTCCTTTTGAAATTTTTCCCATTTTTGTAAGGCTTAAATTACATCCATATCCAAGTATTGAAGCTATTAATAAATTATAATTTTGTTTCTTTGTTGATTGATTGTAATGCTTAAATGATGATAAGAAATTTGTCTCTTTATTAATAGAACTTAATAAATCTATAATTGATAAATATTCGTCATGTGGGAAATATCTTGACAGTGTATCTTTCCCCTCATTTTCACTCTTCTCAAGCTTTGGGGTTTTTAAAATAAAAGAATTTTCATTCGCAGTAAAGTAAGTATTAAAACCTTTCTTTATATTCTCATTGGTCATTTTATAACTCTGTTCAACTTTATTTTTTACACTTTCTATAAAAGTATCAAACTCTTTCAAGTGCTCCATTTCATGTTTTTTTAACAATATATTCTTATCTCTTTTCCATTCCTCTTTTGAAATCATATAGTCATCAAAGTTTTTGTATCTATAAGAATATTTTAGGTTTAGCCTACCATTTTTAATTGCATCACTGACACAAAAAA
>CAZEOW010000122.1:0-2826 GCA_964514005.1 uncultured Nautiliales bacterium | reverse complement strand
CTATTTCATTATAAAAAAACTCAATTTTTCCTTTTGCAGGCCTTTTTAAGTAAGAATAAAAAAGTATATAACTATCTGTAACATTTTTTTCATATTTTACAATTCCTTTTAAAAGCCTATAATTTAAGAAATTTTCTTTTATTATTTTATAAGAACTTAAAGAAAGTCTATTTTTATAAAAATCTAATTTTTCTTCTATACTTGCAGGTAAAACTTGATTAGTTATAGGATTTAAAAGCTCATCTATTACTTCTTGAGATTTCTTTTGTTTATATATTCCATATAAACACCCACAATAATCTTGCCTATAAAGTTGATTCTCTTTAGCATAAAGTTGTTGAGCCTGAGTTCCTCCTCTTTTTCTAAAATCTACTATTAAAAAATCTATTTGATATTTCTTTTTTATCTTTTCTGCAACCTCTTTTAATTGTTCTTGAGATTTCATAGGAGACATTAAAAGAGAAGTTGTAATAATTTTTTCATTTATACTCTTAGCAAATTTTGCAGTAGCCTCTAAAGAGTGATCAAAACATATACTACATCTTTTACCTTTTTCAGGTTCATTTTCATTTCCTCTTACTGCATTTAACCAAGATATATAATCATACTCTCCTTCTATATACTCAACTCCTAATCTTTCACAAATCATTTGAGTATCAAGGCTTCTTAATTTAAATTCTAAATAAGGGTGAATGTTAGGGTCATAAAAATATCCTATAATTTTTTCATTTGTTAATTCTTTTAATCTTTTTAAAAAATAGCCTGCATCAACACTACAACATAAATGAACAACCATATTTAACCTTTAGGAAAAAAAAGAAGATTAGCTTACACTAGGACAAGATAATTCTACATAAATTTTAAAAGTATCTCCCTCTTCATTTACAAAAAATCTATGTTTTTTACAAAAATTTGCATTCATATAATTTGCTAATTTTAAAGCTTCCATTTCAGCTTCTTCTTTATTTTCAAAAGTTTTAGGAAATTCTAAATTACTATTTTTAATGCATCCGCATTGCTTTTCTACATCTATTTTATACATTTTTACTCCTTTTTTATTTTAATATATCAAAATTTTTTGTATTTTCAAATATTTTTTGCTATATTTAGCCAAAAAAGGAAAGTAATGAGTGCAAAAAATGAGATGATGGCTCTTGTTGGAGCGTGTGTACAGGAATTTGGAGATAACTTTTTAGTGCCAGAATTTTTAAATCAAGAATTTGAAAAAATACTTACAAAAAAATTTAATATCTATAATGAAGATAAACTTGAAAAATATGACTTAATTATAGAAGAAAAACCAAGTGATGTTTTAAAAATATTTGATAAATTAACTGAAAAAGGAATTTATATTACAACTCCTAACTCTTTTGAAGATAGAGACTTATTTGCAAATTTAAGCAAATTATATTGGATTGTAATGCCTTATTTTTATCTAGATGAAAATTTAAATGCAAAACCTTTAGTATTTGCAAGCAAAAAACCTCATCCAACAGCAGATATTATAAGACATAGAAGTGATTTTGTGGAAAATACAACTTATTATACAACAGATATACATATTGCAAGTTTTACTCTTCCAAAATTTATGTTTGAAAAAATAAAAGATGTAATAAAAGTATAAAATGTTAAAAAATGCTATAGTCCTAACAGGAGGAATAGGTACTGGCAAAAGCACTGTTGCTTCGTTTTTAAAAATGTATGGTTATAAAATAATAGATGCTGATGAGATTAGTAAAAAAGTTTTTGAAGAAAAAAAAGAAGAAATAAAAAAACTTTTTAATACAACTGACAGAAAAGAGATTAGAAAAATTGTTTTTAAAGATAAAGAAAAATTAACTCTTTTAGAAAAAATAATCTTACCAGAAGTAAAAAAAAGAGTTTTAAAAAAAGCTTATGAACTTGAAAAAGACAAAGTAAAATATTTTGTAGATTTACCTTTATTTTTTGAAAAACAAAACTTTTTTGAATTTAAAAAAGTTTTAGTTGTGTATGCACCAAAAGAGACCCAAATTCAAAGAGTAATAAAAAGAGATAAAACCAATAAAGAAGATGCCATTGCTATTATTAATAATCAAATAGATATAGAAAAGAAAAAACAACTTGCCGATTTTGTAATAGATAACTCAAAAGATATAAAACATCTTCAACAACAAATAGAAAAATTTTTGGATATAATTAAATAAAAAGGAGCTATTATAAAAAAAAATATTTTAATTAAAGAATTTCCACTTGCAAATACAAATGAAGGAAAAATTTCTATCTCTCATATTGAAGAACCTTATGGAGAAAATTCAAAATCAGTAGTAAGTGTAGGAATATCTTTAAATGGAGAAAATGTTGATTGGAAAGCTCATATTCCTTATGAAAATATAGATGATGTAATAGAAGCTTTAAAAGAAGCAAAACAGAAGTTTAAATATTAATTTTTCTTTTTTGAAGTGGTAAAAAATTTGCCCTCTTGTTGAAAACATTTAGTCAGTTTTTTTAAGTAGTAGAGTTCACATAAATTCTATATTCCATACTATAAATAGAAATACGCTCATTTCGCTTAAATATAATTTCCATAAAGGTTGAGGTTTTGTTAGTTCATTTTTTATTTCCTGATATTCGCTATAAGTTAGAGTAAAAAACATTCTTTTTATTATAGTATCTAAAAAGTCGTCTTTATCATCTGTTTTTAAAGCAATAAATAAGAATTTATAAATTCCATATAAATCGATTAAGGCCATTATAAAAATAGCAATATCAAATATTTTTAGTATACCTAATTCTAAGAAAAATA
The DNA here is from genome assembly GCA_964514005.1 of uncultured Nautiliales bacterium. Lineage (GTDB taxonomy): Bacteria > Campylobacterota > Campylobacteria > Campylobacterales > Nautiliaceae > CAZEOW01. The sequence goes on along the minus strand of CAZEOW010000122.1, from coordinate 41 downwards.
GCTCGAATATATAAAATATTACGATATATCCTAACAATGGA
>CAZEOW010000121.1:0-2884 GCA_964514005.1 uncultured Nautiliales bacterium | reverse complement strand
TTTTTTCTATAACCGTTACAAAAGTTGGATTTGCAAATGTTAAAGCTATAATAACCAATGTTATCAATAGATTAAATTTAAAATTTAATATTTTAAATTGTTCATCTATATTTTTAAATCGTTCATCAATCGTATTAAACTTTTCATCTACATTTTTAAATCTTTCCTCAAAAAGTTCCCTTGTAACTAACTCATTTTTAAGTTCCTCTTTAAGTTCGATTTTTAAAATATTTTTTTTCTCTTCTATCTCTTTTTTTGCTTCTTGTTGAGAATATAAAACTATCTCTTCAATAGCTTCAGCAAATTTTTTTGCCTTCTCTCTATTATGAAAAGTATCTTCTAATATCTCAAAAGCTTCTCTTGGTATTGAATATGTCATCTTCTCATCTCTTTTTTTTTGCTATAATTATACCAAAAAAGGATAAAATTGAAATTTATAATTTTAGATACAGAAACAACAGGTATAAAAGAGGAAGATAGAATCTTACAATTAAGTTTTCTTATTACTAATGAAAATAATGAAATAGAGGAGATTTATGATAATGTTTGTATGCCACCTGTTCCAATAAGTTATGAAGCTATGGCAATTCATCATATAACTCCAGAGGAGATAGTTGGAGCAGATATTTTACAAAACACTCCCGCTTTTAAAAAATTAAATGAAATTAATTTACCTGAAAATATTTTAGTTATTCATAATGCTAATTTTGATATTGATATGCTTTTTAGGGAAGATTTTGAAAATAATATGCAAATAATTGATACTTTTAGAGTATTAAAACACCTTTATCCTGATGAAAGACACTCTCTTCAAATTAATAGATATTCACTTGGACTATATAAAAAAGAGCAAGAATTAATAGATAAACATAATATTGAAGTAAATGCTCACAATGCTTTGGGTGATGTAATAGTATTAAAACTTTTACTTGATTATTTATTAAAAGATAATTCAGTTGAAAAAATGTTAAAACTTACAAAAGAACCAATTTTACTTGATAAATTTTATAGTGGAAAATATAAAAAACAAAAAATTGTAGATATTATAAAAAAAGACCCCGCTTATATAGAATATTTACTTACAACTAACGATTTTGAACTTGATTTTGATTTAAGATATTCATTAAATTATTATCTTCAAGAGTATGAACTTGAATTTAAGTTTGAAATTGGCAAATATAAAGGATTAAGTGCAAAAGATGTAGCAGAAGTGGATATGGATTATTTAAGATGGGCATATCATAATATGAGAATGAATAAAGGATTAAGAAAACAGATAGGAAATATTATTGGAATTTAAGCATAATTTAAGTAAAGTTTAAGTATAATACCCTGCTAAAAATTTCAATAAAGGAAAGAGATGCCTACAATCAATCAATTAGTTAGAAAAGGTAGAAAAAAAGTAATTAAAAAATCTAAATCACCTGCACTTGTTGAGTGTCCTCAAAGAAGAGGGGTTTGTACAAGAGTATATACAACTACTCCTAAAAAACCAAACTCAGCATTAAGAAAAGTTGCAAAAGTTAGATTAACAAGTGGATTCGAAGTAATTAGTTATATTCCTGGTGAGGGACATAATTTACAAGAACACTCTATTGTTTTAATCAGAGGAGGAAGAGTAAAAGATTTACCTGGGGTAAAATATCACATCGTAAGAGGTGCTCTTGATACTGCTGGTGTTAAAGGTAGAAGTGTTTCAAGAAGTAAATACGGAACTAAAAAAAGCGAAGCTGGAAAATAATTAAAAATTAAACATACTATTACTAAATGATTGAGCATAGGCTTAATTGTTTGGCTACAACTATTTTTGTAGAGTATGTGGTATCGAATGATACAACAAAACACAGAAGACAAACAAGGAGAATTTTAAAATGAGAAGAAGAAGAGCCCCACAAAGACCGGTAATGCCGGATCCGGTTTATAATTCAAAAATTGTAACTAAGTTTATTAACCAAGTTATGTTAGATGGTAAAAAAACAACTGCTGAAAAAATATTTTATTCAGCTATTGAAAAATTAGATGAAAAAGCACCAGAAGGAACAAAAGGGATTGAGATTTTTGAAAAAGCTATCGAAAATGTAAAACCTTTGTTAGAAGTAAAAAGTAGAAGAGTTGGTGGTGCTAATTACCAAGTTCCAATAGAGGTAAGACCTGCAAGACAACAAACTTTATCAATTAGATGGATTGTTGATGCGGCAAGAAAAAGAAACGAGAGAAATATGGCTGATAGAGTAGCTAATGAACTTAGAGAAGCATCAGAAGAGAAAGGTGCAGCATTTAAGAAAAGAGAAGATACTCATAGAATGGCTGAAGCTAATAAAGCGTTTGCTCATTACAGATGGTAATTCCTCTTTTCCCCCTTTCGGGACAGAATTTATACAGAAACTACAAAACACTACAAAATTTTAGTAAAATTTCAGAAATAAAAATTATAAAGGATAAATAATGGCAAGAAAAACTCCTATACAAAAAGTTAGAAATATTGGTATTGCTGCTCACATCGATGCTGGTAAAACCACAACAACAGAAAGAATCTTATTTTATACAGGTGTAAGTCATAAAATTGGAGAGGTACATGAAGGTGCTGCTACAATGGATTGGATGGAACAAGAGAAAGAGAGAGGTATTACAATTACTTCAGCTGCTACAACTTGTTCGTGGAAAAATCACCAAATTAACATTATTGATACACCAGGACATGTGGATTTCACTATTGAAGTTGAAAGAAGTATGAGAGTACTTGATGGTGCTGTTGCAGTATTTTGTGCAGTTGGTGGGGTTCAACCACAATCAGAAACAGTTTGGAGACAAGCTAATAAATATAGAGTGCCAAGAATGGTATTTGTAAATAAAATGGATAGAACGGGAGCAGATTTTTTTGAAG
>CAZEOW010000120.1:157-2901 GCA_964514005.1 uncultured Nautiliales bacterium | reverse complement strand
TAGTTACAAGTTCCGTTTATTATTCCTTTTATTTCGTATATATCATTTGCACTAAGACCGTCTCTTAAGGCTTTTATTATAGGAATTCCTCCAGCTACGCTTGCTTCATATTCAAAAGGAGTAGTGGCTATTTTTTGAAGTTCAAATCTATGATATGCAAGGAGGGCTTTATTAGCTGTTACTACTGCTTTTTTATGTTTTAAGGCATCTTTTACTACTTCATATGCTTTTTCAACTCCTCCCATTAATTCTACTACAATATCTATTTCTGGATTTTGAGTAACTTCTTTATAATTAGTTGTAAGAGGAATATTAACATCTCTTTTTTTATTTAAGTCTCTTACAACACCTTTGATTACTTTTATCTCTTTTCCTGTTCTTGCTTTGATTAGTTTTTTATTTTTTTTAATATTTTTAATTAAAGCTTCACCAACCGTTCCAACACCTATTATACCAATATTCATTTAAAAACCTTTCAGAAAACTTTTAATATTTTTTGCAGCCTGACGGATTCTTTTTTCATTTTCTATTAGTGCAATTCTTACATACTCATCTCCATATGCTCCAAATCCAATTCCCGGACTTACTGCAATATGAGCTTGTGTTAAAAGTCTTTTTGAAAACTCTAAACTACCTAAATGTCTTACTTTTTCAGGGATTTTTGCCCATACAAACATACTTGCTTTTGGTTTTTCTATCTCCCATCCAGCATTAGCAAAACTTTCAATTAATACATCTCTTCTTTTTTCGTAAGTTTTTACAATTTCTTTTACTAAATAATTATAATCTCTTAGTGCTACTGTAGCAGCTACTTGAATTGGTGTAAACATTCCATAATCTATCCAAGATTTATATTTTTGTAAAGCACCTATTAATACATCATTTCCTACCATAAATCCAACTCTCCATCCAGCCATATTATAACTTTTAGATAGAGTAAAACTTTCTACTGCTACTTCTTTTGCTCCCTCTATTTCAAAAATAGATGGAGTTTTATAACCTTCAAAAGTAATGTCCGCATATGCAATATCACTTATAATCCATAAGTCATTTTCTTTTGCAAATTTTACAGCTTTTTCATAAAACTCTTTAGTAACAGTTACAGTTGTAGGATTGTGAGGGAAATTTAATACTAAAAATTTTGGTTTTGGAACAGATTCTCTCATTGCAATTTCTAATTCTTTAAAAAATTCATTTTCTATTAGTTCATATTTTTCGTTATAAGTTAATTTTACTTTTCTAACACTTGCCCCTGCAAGCATAAAAGCGTATGAGTGAATAGGATATGTTGGGTCAGGAACAATTGCTACATCTCCTACATTTGTAATTGCTTGAGTAAGATGAACATACCCTTCTTTACTTCCCATTGTTACTACTGCTTCTGTTTCTGGATTAAGAGTAACTCCATATCTGTTTGCATACCAGTTACATATAGCTTCTCTTAATTTATATATTCCTTTACTGACAGAGTATCTATAATTTTTTGGTTTTTTTGCTGCTTCTATTAATTTATCCACAATAGGTTTTGGAGTAGGGCCATCAGGATTTCCCATAGAAAAATCTATTATATCTTCTCCTGCTCTTCTTGCTTGCATTTTAAGTTCATTTATTACTGCAAAGATGTAATTAGGAAGTCTTTCTATTCTTTCAAAATGATAGTTCATTTTATTCCTTTTACTAAAATTCCTCTTTTAAAGTTTTCTTTTGTGAAATTATCGGTAATTTTAATATAAGCACACTCCTCTGGAATATCAAGCAATAGACTATTAACTGCAACATCCATTTCTGTAATGCTAATTATATTCAAATTTTCATCATAAAATACTATATATGGATACCAAAAGTCAAGTTTAGAAGTTTTTATTTCTATTTTATTAAATCCGTTTGGAGAAATAAAATATACACCATTTGCTTTTATAAGTTTTTTAAGTTTTTCTGAAAGTTGATATGTAGTTAAGTATCTATCTTCGCAATTAAAAAAATAGGTAAAATTTTCCTCTTTTTTTATATCTATAAGATTACATCCGTTCTTTTCCATTAGGTTAATTAAAGATACGGGATTAATATATTGAATAGATTTCATTTCAAGAGTTATTGAATAGTTTTCGTCTTTACTGATTTTAATTGGATAAAAATAGTAATATCCTAATTTTTTTAAATTTTTATAAAGAATTTTTGTATCAAAAATAGGATTTGGGTTTTTAAAAACAAATGTTGGATGAATAGTTTTTATATGATTAAACTTTAACTTTAAAAGTCCATTAGAAATTAAATAGGTAATTTGAGTTTTAACATTTTCTTCATCTATTATTGGTTCTAAAAGACCATTAAATGTTTCAAATTTATATTCTCCTATTAAATTTTTTATAATTTGCTCATTAGCAAAAGAGAGAATAAAAATAAAAATTAATACTATTTTCTTCATTTTATTATTTCAAATTTTCCATTTTTAATATACATTTTTACTACTCTGTCTATATTAGGAGAGAATGTTTTATTGTTATATTTTAAAGTAACCATTCCATGCCCAAGTTTTAAGAAAAAGTTTTTCCCATCTACCTTTATTTCGTGGGAAGTTAAAATTTCTGTTGTTTTATTATTTTCTAAATTTTTAGCAGATATCCATACTAATTTATGGGGGATTATTATTAATTGATTTAATGAAATCTTTTCTTGAGTATTAGATGATGTATTAGATGATGTATTAGATGATGTATTAGATGATGTATTAGATGATGTATTAG
>CAZEOW010000119.1:0-2903 GCA_964514005.1 uncultured Nautiliales bacterium | reverse complement strand
TGGGGAGCAAACAACTTTTTTATTGAAAATGGAAAATTAAAAATAAACTACGGAAATCAGCCCGCACTTATAGACATTGTAAAAGAGATAGAAGAGATAGGCTATCAAGGTCCTATTCTTTTAAGATTTCCACATCTTATAAGAAAACAGATAAATTCATTATACAGCTCTTTTCAAAAAGCGATAAAAGAGTTTAACTACAAAGGTAAATTTAAAGCTGTTTTTCCTTTAAAAGTAAATCAATTCCCAACTTTTGTTAAACCTCTTATAAAAATTGCAAAAAAATACAACTACGGTCTTGAAGCTGGAAGTAAGGCAGAATTGATTCTTGCAATGGCTTATAATAATAAATCTGCTCCTATAACCATTAATGGTTTTAAAGATAAAGATATGATAAGACTTGCATTTATTGCAGGGTTTATGGGATATAATGTTACTATTACAATAGAAGGACTAAATGAACTAAATTCAATTATAGAAGTTAGTAAAGAATACGATTCAATGCCTGTAAATATTGGTATTAGAATTAGACTTCATACTTCAGGTGTTGGAATATGGGCAAAAAGTGGAGGAATTGAGAGTAAATTTGGACTAAGTTCTACTGAAATTATTGAAGCAATTGAAATTCTTAAAAAAGAAAATATGCTTGATAAACTTAAAATGATTCATTTTCATATTGGAAGTCAAATAAATGATATTTCACCACTAAAAAAAGCTATTAGAGAAGCTGGAAATATATATGCAGATTTAATCAAACTTGGAGCTAATAAACTAAAAGCAATTAATATTGGAGGTGGACTTGCAATTGAATATTCACAATGGGAAAATAAAAGAGATAAAAACTATTCTATTGAAGAATTTAGCAACGACGTAGTATATCTTTTAAAAGAAATCTCAAACAAAAAAAATGTCCCAATGCCCGATATTTTTACAGAAAGTGGAAGATTTATAGCTTCTCCTTCTACAGTATTAATAACACCTGTAATTGAACTATTCTCTCAAGAATATAATGAAAAATCACTAAAACTAAAAACTAAAAACCCTGATTTAGTAGAAGAGTTAAATGATTTATATAAAAGCATAAATGAGAACAACTATATAGAATATTTTCACGATGCACTGGATCATTTTGAAAGCTTACTTACTCTCTTTGATTTGGGTTATATAGATTTAATTGATAGAAGCAATAGCGAAATATTAGTTCATTTAATAATAAAAAAAGCTTTAAATTTTGCAACCCAAAAAGGATTTAAAAATAAAGAATTAAAAGCTATAAATGAAAAAATTCAAGAAAAATATTTAGCAAATTTTTCAATTTTTCAAAGTTTACCAGATTATTGGGGACTTGGTCAAAGATTTCCTATAATGCCTATTACTAAATTAAATACTTCTCCAAATAGAAGTGCAACTATATGGGATATTACGTGTGATAGTGATGGAGAAATTCCTTTTAGCAAAAAATATCCTCTTTACTTACATGATGTTGATTTAGAAAAAGAAGATTATTATTTAGGTTTTTTCTTAGTAGGAGCATATCAAGAAATTCTTGGGATGAAACATAACCTTTTTAGCTATATAAACGAAGCTATAATAGAATTTGATATAGATGGAAATTATGATATTAGTTTTATTGAATCCACTCAAAAAATAAGAGAAATTCTAATAGATTTAGATTATGATATAGATGAAATTGAATTAATGCTAAGAAAAAATATAGAAGAAACTATAGAAAATGAAGAGAGTCAAAAAGAGATTTTAGGAGAATTGTTTTTACTTCTTAATGATACAGTCTATTTAAAATAATTATCTTATACTACAAGCACTCGGTGCCCCGTTTACTCCATAAATTGGTTGAATCATTTCATTTCCAGATAAATCCTCTTTTAAAATATAATCAATAAACTCTATTAATTTTTCAGCCGCTTTTGTTAGTTCTTTAGAACTTACACTCTCAGGATTTGCAACAACAATAGGTTCTCCTTTATCTCCACCTTCTCTAATTTCAGGTTCAATAGGAATTTTTGCAAGAACTTTTGTATCATAATCTTTTGCTAGCTTCTCAGCCGCACCGCTTCCAAAAATATCATATCTCTCTCCACATTTAGGACATATAAATCCGCTCATATTTTCAATTACACCAGCTATTGGAATATGAAGTTGTTTGAACATATCAAAACTTCTTTTTGCATCATCAACAGCTACTGTTTGAGGAGTTGTTACGGCTACTCCAGCAGTTACCGGCACTTGCTGAGCCATTGTCATTTGTGCATCACCAGTTCCTGGAGGCATATCGATTACCAAAATATCAAGTTCACCCCATTCTACATCTTCCATAAATTGTTGAAGAGCTTTTACAAGCATAGCACCTCTCCACATAAGTGCTTTACCTTCAGGTAATAAATTTGCCATAGAAATAAATTTAATACCATAATTTTCAAAAGGTTTTACTTTATTTCCTACTACTTCAGGTTTTTTATCTTGCATTCCAAGCATTCTACTAATATTTGGACCATAAATATCCCCATCTAAAATACCTACTTTTTTACCTTCTTTTGCAAGAGCTAATGCTAAATTAACAGCAGTAGTAGATTTTCCAACTCCACCTTTACCGCTACTAATCATTACAAAGCTTTTAACACTTGGCATTTTATTTACGCCTCTACTACTAGTTTCTCTTGGCTTTTTAGGCCTAATGATTTGAACACTTGCTTCAATACCGGCTTCTTTTAATACATCAACTGTTGCATCATTTAACTTTTGAGCAATTTCATCATCACTTGATGGAATTTGATAAGTAATTATTGCTTTTTTACCATCTTCACTCACTTCAATATCTTTTACAAATCCAAAATCAACTACACTCTTTTTAAAACCTGGATACACTACTTTTTTTAATATTTCTT
>CAZEOW010000118.1:0-2922 GCA_964514005.1 uncultured Nautiliales bacterium | reverse complement strand
TCTCTTTTTTGTAGTTTTTATAAAATGGTAAATACTCTTTTAAAAATTTAAGCATCTACACTCTTTAAAAGCTCTTTTATTCTTGTATCTTTTTTAAAAATTCCATATTTTTCAAATACCTTTACTTCTTCATTTTTAAAAACAATTCTATTTTCCCACTCTTCTTTTAGTTTTCCTTCATTGTATAATTTTACCCATCTTCTGTAATGAGGTCCCATTCTTACGTGTTTTTTATCTTCTAAGAGTCTTTTTCTTATTTTTATATGTTTTTCAAATTGCTCATAACTTCTAATTACAAAATGAAAAACTTCTATCTTATCAAATCTCTTTATCTTATCATAGTGTCTCCAATAATCCCATAAATTTCTAATATGTAAAGCTTTATGATTTCCACCTCTTATAATAAGTAATCCATTTGGATCAGTAATTACTTTTGGCCCTATTTTAGACAGAACAATTGAAGGATACTCTTGTGTTAGTTGAATCTCTTTTCTGTAATAAACAGGATTATGGACATGATACTCTGCATCCCAATAATTTCCATTACTTACACTCTCATCAATTACCATATTGTATCTTTGACAAGTTAAAACAGCACCTTTATTAGGTAATACATCTTTTAAACTACCTTCTTTTGGAATCCAAAATTCATCTGCATCGTTATTTATCACCCAACGAGGGTTATATTTATTTTTTGCAACTTTTGCTAATTTTTTCATCCATTTAGCTTGATTATAAAGACCTTTTTCATCAATTATAGTAATTTCAAACTCTTTTTTTAATTCATCAAGCTTTTCTCTTGTACCATCACTTGAGTTATTATCCATTACTACAAAAGCATCAACTCCTAATTTTGAGTGAACTCTTATGTTTTTTTCTATTATGTCTATTTCATCTTTTACTAAAATAGTCATAACTATCATAAATATCCTTTTATTTTAATGGTATAATTATACTTAAAAAGTTAGAGAGATGGCGAGGATTTTTGTTGCTTCTACATATTTGCATTTAATTGATGCTTTAATTTTAAATAAAAAAGATTATCTTTTTTTTATTACAAAAAAAGAAGATGAATTTGTAAAAAAGGTAGCACCTTATTTTAAAGAAGTTTATCAATTTATTGATGATAAAAAGATAAAAACTAGAATTCAAAATTCTTCTAAAATGATTTCTCTTGCAAAAGATATTAATCCTGCGGAAATAGTTGTTGGAAATGATAGAAAAATAGAAACTTCTATTTTAATTCATAACTTCAAAGCAAATTACTCTTATATGGATGATGGACTTCATAGCTATATTCTTGAGAGACAATATCCTTTTAAATACTCTTTTTTTGAAAAAATCTTAAAAAAATTTTTATATAAATCAAAGCTTGATGTACCAAAATATATAGGTTGCAATGATTATATAAAAAGGGCTTATCTTTTTAAACCGGAATTTGCAAATGAGTGTCTTAAAAAGAAAGAATTAATTGCTCTTAATATTGAAGATATTCCTAAAATTGATATAAATGTTAATTTAGATTGTAAAAATATTCTTTTGCTTCCTCACCCTAAATTTATTGATGAGGATATTAAAAAAATTAAAATAAAAGATTTTTGTGTAAAATATCATCCAAGAGATAATAACAGATATTTTGATGCACCTGTTATAGGAAATATTCCACTTGAGATTTTATTATTAAATATTCCAAAAAATACGAAAATATATGGATTTAAAACAACTGCTATTTTAATAGCTAAGTGGCTAGGCTTTGATGTATATAATTTTGTTTTTAATGAAAGTAGAGTTGATGCTTTTATGAAAAAAAATGGGATTAAGGAGATAAAACTTTGATTTTAGCATTTGGAGTAAATAAAAAACAGATAAATTTTTTTAAAAAGTTAAAGCAAAAATCTTCTCATAAGATAGAAATTTTATATTCAAAAACTATTTTTTCTTTTTCTTTAAAAGCTTTAAAATACTTAAATAAAGTAAATCTTACTCCAGCTATTGATTTAAGAGTTAAAGATTTTTATGCAAAATATAATTTAAAATTACCTAAAAGCTTGGTAAAAAGCTTTTATACTATATTAGCAATAATTACTTTTATGAGATACTTTCATAAAATCTCTTCTAAATATGAAAAAATAATTATTTGGAATGGATTTATGTTTAGACAGCATATTGCTCTTGAAATAGCAAAACTTTATGGTATAAAGCCTGTGTTTGTAGAAAGTGGATTTTTGCCAAATAGGTTTGTAGTAGATTTAAAAGGAGTGAATTTTTATAATTCTGTCCCAAGAGATAAAGAGTTTTTTTTAAATTATAAAAATGATAAACTTCTTCCAAAAGAGTTAATTCCAAGAAAGCCTAAAAATGCAAAAAAATTTGCTTCTTTAAAAAAAGAGCCATTGCCTAATGGGTTTATATTTGTTCCTTTTCAGGTAGATTATGACACTCAAATTTTACTATTTTCTCCTTGGATTAAAAATATGGAAGAGATGTTTTTTGTTTTAAGAGATATTGCAAATGAGCTAAAAATAAATTTTGTTTTTAAAGAGCATCCATCTTCAAGAAAAGAGTATCCTAAATTACATGAAATTGCAAAAAAAGAGGAGTTTTTATCTTTTGTAAATGCTTATCCTACACAAGAGCTTATTCAAAAGAGTAAAGCAGTTATTACTATAAATTCAAGTGTAGGAGTTGAGAGTTTACTTTTTTATAAAAAAGTTATAACGTTAGGAGAGGCTTTTTATAATATAGAAGGAATTGTAAAACATGCAAATAATAAAGATGAATTAATTAAAATTTTAAAAGAGCTTGAGAGTTGGAGAGTTGATAAAAATTTAATTGAAAACTTTTTAAAGTATCTATATTGGGAATATTTAATAGAAGGTGATTTCAATGAATTTGATATTAAAAAAATTGATAGGATTTTAG
>CAZEOW010000117.1:0-2960 GCA_964514005.1 uncultured Nautiliales bacterium | reverse complement strand
AGAGAAACAAGATGCTTTAGAAGAGTTGTATAGTTTATATAAAAATTATAAACTTCTATCTCAAAAAGCTACTTTAGATATAAAAAAAGAGATAACGTTTAAATCATCATATAAAAATTCTAGAATAAAAGCTTATACAAAACAGAAATACTTCTTATTAGAAGGTAATCATTTTACAAAAGAAGAATTAAAAGCTCTATCAGGGTATTCTTTAAAAGAGATAAAAAAAATCAATATAGATTTTGTAACAATTAAAACGCCAGACGATATAATTTTTGGAAAAATATTTATAAATTCAGGAATTATAAAACAACTAAAGGCTCTAAACAATATAGTAGCATTTATAAATACAATTCCTGCTCTTCTTAGCCTCAATACTCCAGGCTTTTCTGCAAAAGGATTTAAAATAAAAGAAGGTATTATAAGTTTCATTTTGTATAAAAATAGACTTTATATTAAAAAGGCTATTATAGATGGAGAAAATCTCTCCTTTTTTACAAAAGGATATATAGATTTAAATACTAAAAAAGTTTATTTAAAACTTACAGCTAACTTAAAAATGAAACTAAAAAAGTTACCTATTGTTGGTAAAGGAGCAAGCTATTTACTCTTTGGAAAAGATGGTAATATAGACATAAAAATAATAGTTAAAGGAAATATAAAAGACCCTAAAATAAAAAAAGATATAGGGAAAGATTTATTAATAACTCCTTTTAACTTAATTAAAAGAACTCTTACTCTTCCTTTTAATCTCTTTTAATTTTTTACTAATACTTTATAGAAAATCCTTAGAAGGATTAGTTAAAATTAATTGATAATTCTTTTTTCTTATAACTATACTTCTATTTCTTGGTATCTGTCCCTGTTGTTTTTTAAGAGCCTCTACCTCTTTTTGGAGTTCTTCAATTTCTTCTTTTAGTTGTAAAATAATTTCAACTCCTGCTAAATTCACCCCAAGTTCCCTAACTAATGATAAAATAAGTTTCAATCTATCAATATCTCTTTGTGAATAGAGTCTCATTCTACCTTCGGTTCGACTAGGCTTTATTAATCCTTCCCTTTCATACTGTCTTAAGGTTTGAGGATGGATATTTAATATTTTACTTACTACACTAATTAAATATACTGGTTCATCATAGCTATACATAAATCCCCCTTTTTATTTTTATTCAGGCAGTTTTTCTTTCATTATTTTTGTAAGTTCACTATCAAGTTCATCTCTTTTAGGAATTATTGGAATAAGCTCTAAGTATAAGTCTCCATCTTTTACCCCATATCCTTTTACTCTAAGTTTTTGACAACACTTAGAATTTTCCGGTATTTTTACTTTTATATTACCTTTAAATGTTTCAACAGATATTTTACCGCCAAATATCATATATTTTAAAGGAACATTAACTTTTTTATATAAATCATTTCCTTTTCGTTCCCACCCACTTGATGGAGCCACTTCTACTTCTAAAATCAGATCCCCTCTATGGCCTTGAAAAGTTTTACCTTTTCCTCTTACTCTTAACTTTTGATTACTTTTTATTCCTTCTGGAATTTTAACTTTTATACTCTCTCCTCTTACATTAATGGTATAAACCCCACCTTTTATAGCCAAATCAAAAGGTATTGTAATTTTTGCATGAATATCTAAATCTGGAGTAAAACCTCCTCCAAATCCTCCACTAAATCCATCAAATCCAAAACTTCCAAATCCTCTACTTCTAAAACTTCCTCCAAAAACTTGAGAAAGAATCTCATCTAAATCTATATCTTTATGTTGTCTATAAAAATCCTGGAAATTTTGACCATTAAACATAGTATCACCCATTGCATCATACTGCTTTCTTTTTTCTTCATCTCCTAAAATTTCATAAGCTGTATTGATTTCTTTAAATTTTTCTTCACACTCTTTCTTTTTACAAATATCCGGATGATACTTTCTTGCTAACTTTCTATAAGCTTTTTTAATCTCATCTTGAGAAGCATTCTCACTAACACCCAAAACCTCATATAAACTTTTAGACATTACTTATCTCCTTATACTACACCTACTTTTTTAATATTATACAATAAAAATTGAGTGAAAGTCAATCAACTTTTCTGATACTAATTAAATAGCCTGAAACAACACAAATTTTGATAAAAAAATTACAAATATTTTTTAACAATTTCTTGTAACTTATTTTTAATCTCTTCTAATGCTTCTTTAGTTTTTGCTTCAAATCTTGTAACTAAAACAGGTGTTGTATTGCTAGCTCTAATAAGCCCCCATCCTTTTTCAAAAATCACTCTTACACCATCTACATCTATAATATCTTTTATATTTAAAGAGTGTTTATTTTTATGTAGATGTTTTTTTATTTCATCTATTACAATAAATTTCATCTCTTCTGTTGTATTTACTTTTATTTCATCTGTGTTATATACTTTTGGAAGTTTTTCAAACTCTTCTTTAAAATTAAATCCATTTTTAATAAGCTCTACTATTCTTAACATAACATAAATAGCATCATCAATTCCAAAATATCTATCGTTAAAGAAAATATGACCACTCACTTCTGCTGCTAAATCACAATTTTCTTTTTTTAATAAAGTTTTTAAATTGCTATGACCTGTTTTATACATAATAGCTTTACCAAATTTATTAATTTCATCATAAATAACTTGAGTAGCTTTTACTTCACTAATAATACAAGGATTATTCATATTCTTAGCAAAAAAGTAAGCTAAAATATCTCCTTTATAATTATAAAATTTATCTAAAAATGCTATTCTATCTGCATCTCCATCAAAAGCAAAAGCAAATTTTCTTGATGATAATTTTTCTTTTACCCATTTTAAATTCTCTTCTTCAGTAGGATCTGGATGGTGATTAGGAAAAGTTCCATCTGGTTTTTCAAATAAAATTTCATAATTTTGAATACCAATTTTCTCTAATAATTCTCTTAAAACTACGCCAGCTACTCCAT
>CAZEOW010000116.1:0-2994 GCA_964514005.1 uncultured Nautiliales bacterium | reverse complement strand
TAATGAAATAGGGTATTTTAATAGAATGCAAATAATTTTTGTTAGTTTAAATAAATTTAATAAATTTTTGAAAAAAGATTATAAAAATGTAAGAGAGATTTTTAAAAATCCTCCTTTAATTGAAGAAGAAATAGCATTTAGAAACTATATTACAAAAACGCCTTATAACTTATCTCCAATTATTGTAATTGATAAATTGCAAAATGGTAAATATGAAATAGAGATTAATGCAAAATTATATCCCGATAATAAAGAAATTTTGATAAAATTTTAATAAAAAGGGGTAATATGGTTTTTGATGTTATGCAAATTCAAGAAATGCTTCCTCACAGATATCCATTTTTACTTGTAGATAGGATTACTGAAGTAAAAGAGGGAGAGTATGTAAAAGGGTATTTAAATATATCTATTACAAATAGTGTATTTCAAGGACATTTTCCAGGTCATCCTATATATCCTGGGGTATTAATTATTGAAGGAATGGCTCAAACAGGAGCAATTTTGCCATTTACTATAGAAGATAAAGAGAGTTTAAAAAATAAAGTTGTTTATTTTATGAGTATAGATAAAGCTAAATTTAGAAAACCGGTAAGACCAGGTGATAAGCTTGTTTATAAAGTAAGAGTAATTAAACATAGAGGAAAAGTATGGCAATTAAAAGGTGAAGCTTACGTTGATGAAGAGTTAGTAAGTGAAGCTGAACTTAAAGCAATGATTATGGATAAATAGGAAAAGTATGAAAGCAATTATAAAAGGAAAAATTGGTAAAAATTGTAAAATAGGAGAAGGTGCTATAATTGATGAAAATGTTGTAATAGGCAATAATAATATAATAGAACCTTATGCTGTAATTACAGGATATACTGAAATTGGAGATAATAATCATATCTATTCTCATACAGTAGTTGGTAGTGAACCTCAAGATTTAAAATATCATGGAGAAAAAACAAAATTGATTATAGGCAATAATAACAAAATAAGAGAATTTACTCTCTTAAATCCTGGTACAGAAAATGGTGGTGGTATAACAAAAATAGGAGATAATAATTTATTAATGGGTTATGTTCACATAGCTCATGATTGTATTATAGGAAATAATTGTATCTTAGCAAATGCGGTAACTTTAGCTGGGCATGTTGAGCTTGAAGATTTTGTAGTAATTGGAGGAATGACACCTATTCATCAATTTGTAAAAATAGGTGCTCATGCTATGATAGGAGGAGCAAGTGCTGTATCTCAAGACATACCTCCTTATTGTATGGCAGAAGGTAATAGAGCAAAATTAAGAGGATTAAATTTAACAGGTCTTAGAAGAAGATTTTCAAATAGAAATGATATAGATGCTTTAAAAAGAGCTTATAAAGAGCTTTTTAATAGCAATAAACCTTTAAAAGAAGTTGCAAAAGAACTTTTAAATAGTAAAAATGAATATGTAAAACATTTAGCAGAGTTTATTTTAAATTCAAAAAGGGGAATTCCATATGATAGAAAAGTGTAGTTTTTGTGGGGCTGTTGAAACGCCAAATAATCCATTACTAGCAGCTCCGGAAGATAAGGCGTTTATTTGTAAAGAGTGTGTTTTAAATGCTTATGATATTTTATTAAAAGCAAATTTATTAAACAATAAACAAAAAGTAGAACACAAACTGAAACTATTAACTCCAAAAGAGATAAAAGCTCATTTAGATGAGTATGTAATAGGGCAAGATAGAGCAAAAAAAATTATTTCAGTCGCTGTTTATAATCATTATAAAAGAATTTTATATTCTCATAAATCTGATATAGAAATTCAAAAGTCAAATATTTTAGTAATAGGACCAACAGGTAGCGGAAAAACCTTAATAGCAAGAACTCTTGCAAAGCTTCTTGATGTTCCTTTAGCTATAGCAGATGCTACAAGTTTAACAGAAGCTGGATATGTAGGAGAAGATGTTGAGAATGTTTTACTAAAACTTATTCAAGCAGCAGATGGGGATATTAAAAGAGCAGAACAAGGAATTGTATTTATAGATGAAATTGATAAAATTAGTAGACTCTCAGAAAATCGCTCTATTACAAGAGATGTAAGTGGAGAAGGAGTTCAACAAGCACTTTTAAAGATTATTGAAGGAAGTGTTGTAAATGTTCCTCCTCAAGGTGGAAGAAAACATCCTCATCAAGAATTTTTACAAATAGATACAACTAATATTTTATTTGTTTGTGGTGGAGCTTTTGACGGACTTGAAGAGATAATTCAAAGAAGAATAGAAGGAACTACAGTTGGATTTTTAGGTAAAAATAAAGAAAAACTTTCAAAAGATGATATTTTTGCTTTAGTAGAACCAGATGATTTAGTTAAATATGGTCTTATACCAGAATTAATAGGAAGACTTCCTGTTATTGCTACTTTAAAAGAATTAAGTAAAGAAGATTTAATCAGAGTATTAACAGAACCTAAAGATGCCTTAATTAAGCAGTATCAAGAATTATTTAAACTTGATGAAGTTGAGCTTGAATTTACTCAAGATGCACTTGGAGCAATTGTGGAACTTGCCATAAAAAGAAAAACAGGAGCAAGAGGGCTTAGAGCAATTTTAGAAGAAATTATGGTAGATATTATGTTTAATCTTCCAGAATATAAAGGTAAAAAAGTTATTATTACAAAAGAGACAACATCTACAAAACAACCTTTAATAAAGGAAAAAAATGCTTAACAAAATTTTTGGATTTTTTAGTAGTGATTTAGCTATAGACTTAGGAACTGCTAATACTTTAGTAAGTATTAAAGGAAAAGGTATTGTAATTAACGAACCAAGTGTGGTTGCAATAAAAGAGGATAAACACAAAAAAAAGGTGTTAGCTGTAGGAAAAGCTGCTAAAGAGATGGTAGGAAAAACTCCAAAAAATATTGTGGCTATTCGTCCTATGAAAAATGGAGTTATTGCAGATTTGAGTGTAACGGAAGAGATGATAAGATATTTTATTCAAAAAGTGCATAATAGAAAAAGTTTAATT
>CAZEOW010000115.1:0-3040 GCA_964514005.1 uncultured Nautiliales bacterium | reverse complement strand
GTTTATTATTTTAATAATTAAATCCCGCAAGCTTGAGCGGGATTTATTTCTTCTAATTTAGATTCTAAAAATTTATTAATACTCTCTTCTACTGTTTTTGACTCTCCATCAAAATAGACTTTAATATTTTCTCTTTTAAACCCTTCAAGAGGTCTTGCTCCTATTCCACTAACAATTAATGCATCAGCTTTTAGATTCTTAATATTTAAAACAGCATTACCACAAGCTCCTCCTGCATGGCCTGGGTTTGGAGTAAAGTCTATATCTTTTATTTCATTATTTTCAATATCTACTATAACATAAAAAGGAGCCTTACCAAAATGAGCTCCTCTTTTTGCAAATAATCCATCTGGTGTTGATGTTGGAAATACTACTCTCATTGTAATTGATCCTTTACTTTTTTTAATACTTCCATAGCATATTCTCCATCTTTTTTGCTAACTTTAATAATTTTTACTCCAGCTTTTTCAAGTGCGTCTTCCATATTAGGACCTATTGCTCTTATCACTATATAATTACAATCATCGACTTTGCTTGCTTTTACATGTTTGTGATGATGTTCAACCTCATCGGCGGTATGTTCTTCTTGATGTCCGTGCTCGTGTTCATGCTCTATTGCATGAGTGTTTTCATTAAGCCCTATTAACTTAAATTCATTTCCATCATATTCAAAAATAGCAAAAAAAGGTGCTCTACCTGTTCTTGTAACAATTTTTAGATTTTCACCTTCAACTGGAACGGCTATTTTCATTTTATCTCCTTTAATTTTTTTAAAATATCTTCTCTAAAAGGTAAAATTAACTGTTTCTTTTTACTAGTTTCACCTTTTATTATTATATCACTTTTTGATACTTTAAACTCCTTACTAATAAATTTTATCAATTCTTTATTTGCTGCTCCTTCCACTGCAGCTGCTTTAATATTAACTTTAAACATTTCATCTGAATATTTGCTAATTTTATTTTTAGAAGAATTTGGCTGGGCTTTTATATATAAAATTATTTTATCATCTTTAATTTCAAACATTCTTATCCTTTATATAATTTAAAATTTCTTTTAAAGAAGTTTTTGTTTTTATTTTAGTAGGTTTTGCTGTTTTTAATTTTTCTTTTAGTTCTTTAATGTCACAAATTTCAATATTTTCAACTTCATGATATAAAGCTTTTTGATTAAAAAAATATTTACCGCTAATAATAGGTTTATTAAAATAAGCAGCTTCTATTGGATTATGACCTCCTACATTATCAACAAAACTTCCTCCTAAAATTACTATATCTGCAATGCTATAAAGATTTATAAGCTCTCCTATCTTATCCATTAAAATAAAATCTCTCTTTAAATCTTTTAACATAGAAGCTTTTTGTGCTTTTTTAAACTTATTCATTATTTTATATACTTCTTCAAATCGTTCGGGATGTCTTGGAACAACTACAACTTGATATTCATCTAAAGGAATTTGATTTAAAATCATCTCCTCTTCATTTGCATGTGTAGAAGCTATTACAATCATCTTTTTTAATTTATTATATTTTTTAGTTACTTTAAAATTAGCAATACTTTTTATATTTCCAATAACTTTTATATTTTTAGCCCCAAGAGAAATTAATCTTTTTTTATCAATCTCACTTTGGGCCAAAACTAAATCTATATTTTCAAATATTTTTTTATAAAAAAATTTAAATTTTAAATATTTAGGATAACTTTTATCGCTAATTCTTGCATTTAATAAAATAGTTTTATTGCATCTTTTTTTTGCAACTTTAAAAAGCATATACCAAAGCTCTGCTTCCATTACTACTAAACTCTTGCAAGGTCTTACCCAAAAAGGCAAAAAAATTTCATAAGGTAAAAATCTAACATCTGCTTTAAATTTTTTAGCCTCCTCAAAACCTGTATTAGTAATTACACTAATGTTTACTTTTTCAAAACTATCTATTATAGGCTTTAAAGCTTTCACTTCACCTAACGAACAAGCATGAAACCAATACAACTTTTCTTTAAAAGGAGGATTATTAATTAAAAAAAAACGAGCAGGAATTGATTTTCTATACTTTTTTTTTAGACTTAAAAAAAGTAAAAAAGGAATGGAAATGATATATATAAAAAAAGCAAATAAATAATACATTATTTTTCTGTATCTTCCTCTATATATAAAACTCTACCACAATGAGGACAAGTTACTATCTCATCACCTTTTAAAACTTCTGAAAATACTTTATCATTAATTTTCATATGACAACCACTACACGCTTGTTTTTTTACAGGAGTTACAGCTGTAATACCTGCCCATCTTTTTATCTTTTCATAAAAAGAATAAATTTTAGGGCTCATTTCTTGAATTAATTTCTCTTTTGCTTCATAAATAGATTTTTTTTGTTTTTCTATTGTTTCAAGTTTTGAAGAAATCTCTTCATTTAAAATAATAATTTCAGCTTCTATCTTTTCAATCTCTTTTTTTATTTCATTTAATTCTTCTTCTTTTTGCTCTATCTGTTTTTCAAACCTTTCAATTTCTTCATTTGCTACATCAATTTGTTCTCTTGCAAGTTCTTCTTCTATTTGTAGAGCTTTAAATTCTTTTTCAGTTTTTACTTTTGCTTGTTTTTCTTCAATAGATTTTAATTTATCTCTAAGTTCAGCTATTAAAACTTCGTTTTTTCCTTTTTTTAATTTTAAACTGTTAATTTCATCATCTAATTTTTCAACTCTTAATTCAAAACTCTTTTTTTTATTTTCTAATTTTATAATAGGAGCTTTAATATTTGTTTCAATTGGTTCAAGTTCTTTTAATTTTCTCTCAAGTCTGTTAAGTTCTATTAGTTGTTCAAGAAATTTATTCATTCACAAACCTTTTTTTATTGAAATTATATCAAGTTTTAAACTTTTTAACTTCATTTAAAAGCTTTTTATTATTTTAGATTAGAGAGTATCTTGAATATTTTTTGATTTTAGAATAATTTTTTCTTCTTTTGCTTTTTTTTCTAATTTTTTATCTGTGTAGATAATTGTAAATATTGAATAGTCAATATTATTATCATTA